>NZ_JAIUJZ010000258.1:0-2006 GCF_020176775.1 Saccharopolyspora sp. 6M | reverse complement strand
CCCCGCGCCCCCGGGGCCCCCCCCCCGCGGGGGGGGCGCCCCCCGGCCCCCCCCCCCCCCCCCGCCTCCCCTTCGCCTTGGCGGCCGCGGGGGGGCCCCCGGGGGGGCCCCCCCCGGGGGCGCGGGGTCAGTTCATCGTGGGGATGGTGAAGCTGGCGCCTTCCTTGAGCCCGGAGGGCCAGCGGGAGGTCACCGTCTTCGTCTTCGTGTAGAACTTGATCGAGTCCGGCCCGTGCTGGTTGAGGTCGCCGAATCCGGACCGCTTCCAGCCGCCGAACGTGTGGTAGGCGATCGGCACCGGGATCGGCACGTTCACCCCGACCATGCCGGTGTTGACGCGGCTGACGAACTCGCGCGCCGCGTCGCCGTCCCTGGTGAAGATCGCGACCCCGTTGCCGTACTCGTTCTCGCTGGGCAGCCGCACCGCCTCCTCGTAGTCCGCGGCGCGCACCACCGACAGCACCGGGCCGAAGATCTCCTCGCGGTAGATCCGCATGTCCGGGGTGACGTGGTCGAACAGCGAGGCGCCCGCGAAGAACCCGTCCTCGTGGCCCTCCAAGGCGAACCCGCGGCCGTCGACCAGCAGCGACGCTCCCTCTTCGACCCCGGCGGCGACGAGCTCGTCCACCCGCTGCAGCGCCTGCCTGGTCACCAGCGGCCCGAAGTCGGCGTCCGCGTCGAAGCTGGTGCCGATCTTGAGCTTGCGCACCCGCTCCACGAGCTTCTCCACCAGCGCGTCCGCGGTCGCCTCGCCGACCGGCACCGCCACCGAGATGGCCATGCACCGCTCGCCCGCCGAGCCGTAGCCCGCACCGACCAGCGCGTCCACCGCCTGGTCCAGGTCCGCGTCCGGCATCACGATCATGTGGTTCTTGGCCCCGCCGAAGCACTGCGCGCGCTTGCCGTGCGCGGCGGCGGTGGCGTAGATGTACTCGGCGATCGAGGAGGAGCCGACGAACCCGACGGCCTCGATCCGCGGGTCGGTGAGCACCGCGTCCACCGCCACCTTGTCGCCGTTGACCACGTTGAGCACACCCGGCGGCAGGCCCGCCTCGACGAACAGCTCGGCCAGCCGCAGCGGCACCGACGGGTCCCGCTCGGAGGGCTTGAGCACGAAGGAGTTGCCCGCCGCGATCGCCGGAGCGGCCTTCCACAGCGGGATCATCGCGGGGAAGTTGAACGGCGTGATGCCCGCGACCACACCCAGCGGCTGGCGCAGCGAGTACACGTCGATGCCGGTGCCCGCGTTCTCGCTGTACTCGCCCTTGAGCAGGTGCGGCACGCCGACCGCGAACTCGACGACTTCCAGGCCGCGCTGGATGTCGCCCTTGGCGTCGGCGACGGTCTTGCCGTGCTCGGCGGAGAGCAGCCGGGCCAGCGAGTCCATCTCCTCGCCGACCAGCTGCAGGAAGCGCATCAGCACCCGGGCTCGCTTCTGCGGGTTCTGCGCGGCCCACGCCGGCTGGGCCTCGGCCGCGTTCGCGACCGCGGCGGCGACCTCCTCGGCGGAGGCGAGCGGCACCTTGGCCTGCACCCCGCCGGTGTTCGGGTCGAACACGTCACCGAAGTTCCCGGAGGTACCGGCGACCCGTTCGCCGCCGATGAAGTGCTCCAACTCCTGGGACATACCGCACCGCACCTTTCGCCGTTCGCACCGTTGATCCCGGCCTGCCCGCATCGGCCACCGCTGCCGCCGGTCGACTCATCTAGTCGGGCATTTTAGTCGGGCTTCCAACCTTCGGTGACCCAATCATCAGCCTAGCCGGCGCGGCCGCAACAGGTGCCGCAGATCACAGCGTTCGAACGGGTGAAGCATCGGCTGGGCGGGGCGAGGTCGGTCCAGGGCGGGGCCGGTTCCGTTCCCGGCGGACGCCGCTCCCGGGCCGTGCTGTTCCCGGGCGGTGCCGCTCCGGCCGCGTCACTCCCGGTCGGCCCGCACCGCCGTCGCGATCGTCTCCGCGACCAGCGCGAACGACAGCGCCCCCGCGTCCGGCGTGCCCAGGCCC
>NZ_JAIUJZ010000257.1:0-11069 GCF_020176775.1 Saccharopolyspora sp. 6M | reverse complement strand
CGCCGCGGCGGTCGCCGAAGCACCGCCGCCGGAGAGCAGGTACGCCGTGGCACCGGTGCCGATCACCAGCGGCGCGATCACCGCGCGCAGGCCGCCGTTGACGTCGGCGAGCTCCGCCGCCAGCCCGCGGCACCGGTCGCAGCCGTCGAGGTGGTTGTCGACCTGCGCGGTCTCCCGCTTCGACAACCCGCCGCGCGTCCACGCGCCCAGCCGGTCCGCCGCCGCCCGGCAGGACGCGATCCCCGGTTCGTCGTCGGACAGCGAGCTCAGGTGCACCTGCAGGTACGCCTGGCGCAGGCCCTCCCGCGCGCGGTAGGCCAGCGCCGACACCCCGTTCGGGGTGAGGCCTAACAACGGCCCGACCTGGGCGGGCGTCTCGCCTTCCACCTCGATGTGCCACAGCACCGTTTTCCAGCGCTCCGGCAGCCGCGCGAACGCCCGCGCCGCCAGCGACCGCTCCAGCCCGGCGACCGCGGTGTCGGTGAACGGCACGCTCGCCTCGGCGCCGGAGACCTCGGTGACGTCCTCGGCCAGCTGCAGCTTCCGGTCCCGGCGCGTCCGGTCGTAGGCGACGTGGCGCAGCGCCGTCAGCAGGTAGGCGCGGAACGCCGTCGTCGGGCCGCGGCCGCCGCGCAACGTGGCCAGCACCTTCGCGAACGCCTCGGACACCAGGTCGTCGGCCTCGGCCTGCGATCTGGAGACCTGCCGGGCCATGTTCTGCGCGGCGGCGACGTGGCGTTCGTAGAGCGTCCCGTAGGCCTCCGTCGAACCGTGCCGGACGGCCTCGATCAGCTCGCCGTCGCTGGGGCCCTGCGCTTCGGCCGGGGCTGTGGCCACGCCGCACCTTCCTTTGTGTGGTCCGCTGTCCGGGGTGTGCCGCTGGTCGGGCGGGTCCGCGCTCGGGGTTCCGGTGCGACCAGCCGACCGGGTGCGTCCGGATCCGCCGATCGGAGCAGATCCGCTTCATGGAACCATCCGCGCGATCGCCCGTCGATCCGCCAACGTGATGCGAATTCGCGTCGAACCTCATTGTGATCGATGACTCCCCGCGCCCTGCACGCAGTCTTCCGTCATGGTCGAACGCGCAGGTCGTCTCCATGGTGAAAGGGGGTCGGGATGAGCAACTGGATTCAGGGGTGCACGGGGATCGACCGGTCGTTGCGGTCGCGGTGGCGCACGGCGAGCCTCGCGGCGGGATGGCCGTTCCCCAGCGATTGGGGGGTGCGCGCCGTCGACGCGGTGTGCCGGGCGGTCGCGAGCGGGGCGGACCTCACCGAACCGCTGGGCAGGCTCGGTGCGGCGCGCGCGGAGGCCGGTGTCGGGCTGGCCGAGGCGCTGCTGGACGTGGCCGCGCTGCACGCCGCGAGCACCGGCACCGGCGACGGGCTGGTCTCGCCGGACCAGGACTCGGTGCCCGCGTGGATGCTGCGGCCCTTGGCGCTCGGCTGGGCCGAGGTGCAGGCCGAGTACACCGTGGGGCGCGAGGTGCAGGACCCGCTCACCGGGCTCACCACCGCCTCCTACCTGCGGACCCGGCTGCACGAGGTGTACCGGAGCGCGCTGGCGGCCGGCCGCACCGCCGACGAGGACCACGCGCTGATCACGGTGTCGCTGGACATCCCGCCGGACACCGGCGGATATCCGATGATGATGGCGATGGTGCTGGCCGCGGACGTGCTGCGGGACGTGTTCGACGCGGGCGAGACGGTGTCTCTGCTGCGGCCGGACACCGCCGCGGTGCTCGCCGCCCGCCGGCCCTGCCTGGAGGAGCGGTGCGAGCGGGTGCGGATGCTGGTGCGGCGCAGCATCGCCGGTGATCCGGCGCTGCACCCGGTGGGGCCGGTGCGGGTCCGGCGGGAACAGCTGCCGGGCGATCCCGCCGCGGCCTGCGCCATGCTCGGCGCGGTGGACTGACCGTTCCCGGTGGTCCGGGTGCCGGAGGGCGGGCAGTAGGCTCTCCTGCTCGTGGACCACCGCACTCGCACTCCCGTCGTAGGCATGATCGGTGGTGGGCAGCTCGCACGGATGACCCACCAGGCCGCGATCCCGCTGGGCCAGTCCCTCAAGGTGCTGGCCGTCTCGCCGCAGGACCCGGCGGCGCTGGTCGCGCCGGACGTGCAGCTCGGCGAGCACACCGACCTCGACGCGCTGCGCACCTTCGCGGAAGGCTGCGACGCGGTCACCTTCGACCACGAGCACGTGCCCGGCGAGCACCTGCGCGAACTCGTCGCCGCCGGGGTCGCCGTGCACCCCGGGCCGGACGCGTTGCTGCACGCCCAGGACAAGCTGGTGATGCGCCGCGAGCTCGCCGGGCTCGGCTTGCCGGTACCGCCGTACGCCGAGGTCACCGAGGTCGCGCAGGCGCTGGAGTTCGGCGCCGAGCACGGCTGGCCGTGCGTGCTCAAGACCGCCCGCGGCGGCTACGACGGCCGGGGCGTGTGGACGCTGAACACCCCGGAGAGCGCCGAGCGCGTCGTCGGCGAACTCCTCGACGGCGGGGCGCCGCTGCTCGTCGAGCAGCGGGTGCCGCTGCGCCGCGAGCTCGCCGCGCTCGTCGCGCGCTCCCCGTTCGGGCAAGGCGCCGCCTGGCCGCTGGTGGAGACCGTGCAGCAGGACGGCATCTGCGTGCAGGTGCTCGCCCCCGCCCCGGACGCCTCGGAGGACCTGCGGAACGAGGCGCAGAACCTGGCGCTGCACATCGCCGAGGCCCTCGGCGTCGTCGGCGTGCTCGCGGTGGAGCTGTTCGAGACCGACGACGGGCTCGTGATCAACGAGCTGGCGATGCGGCCGCACAACTCCGGGCACTTCAGCATCGAAGGCGCCCGCACCTCGCAGTTCGAGCAGCACCTGCGCGCCGTGCTGGACTACCCGCTGGGCAGCACCGAACTCACCGCGCCCGCCGTGGTGATGGCGAACGTGCTCGGCGCGCCCACCGAACCGGCGATGGGCGTGGACGAGCGGACGCACCACCTGTTCGCCCGGTTCCCGCACGCCAAGGTGCACCTCTACGGCAAGGCCGAGCGGCCCGGGCGCAAGGTCGGCCACGTCACCGTCCTCGGCGACGACATGGCCGCCACCCGCCGCGAGGCGGAACTGGCCGCGCACTTCCTCTCCACCGGGGAATGGGCCGACGGCCACCCGATCCACTGACACCCGCCTCGGCGAGCACCGGGGGTGCGGGGCGGCTGCCCCGCGGACGTGATGGGCTGGACGGCGGGCGGTCGCTCGCCGCGACGACGAGCAGGAGCACCGGGCGCGGGCGCCCGGCGGGGAGGAACCGGAGATGGCGCAGGAACGGCCGCTGGTCGGCGTGGTCATGGGCAGCGACTCGGACTGGCCGGTGATGGAGGCCGCGGGGCAGGCCCTCGCCGAGTTC
Organism: Saccharopolyspora sp. 6M; assembly: GCF_020176775.1. Lineage (NCBI taxonomy): Bacteria > Bacillati > Actinomycetota > Actinomycetes > Pseudonocardiales > Pseudonocardiaceae > Saccharopolyspora > Saccharopolyspora sp. 6M. Next base: position 7,693 of record NZ_JAIUJZ010000257.1, on the reverse strand, counting down.
GACGTGCCGTTCGAGGCCGGCGTGTACTCGGCGCACCGCACCCCGCAGCGGATGCTGGACTACGCCCGCGACGCCGCAGACCGCGGCCTGCGTGTGATCATCGCCGGCGCCGGGGGAGCGGCGCACCTGCCGGGCATGGTGGCGTCCGCGACGGTGCTGCCGGTGATCGGCGTGCCGGTGCCCCTCAAGCACCTGGACGGCATGGACTCGCTGCTGTCGATCGTGCAGATGCCCGCCGGGGTGCCGGTGGCGACCGTCTCGGTCGGCGGGGCGCGCAACGCGGGACTGCTGGCGGTGCGCACGCTCGCAGCGGACTCCGGTGAGCTGGGCACCCGGTTGCGCGCGGCGATGGCGCGCTTCCAGGAAGGCCTGGAGAGCATGGTCCACGACAAGCACGAGGCGCTGCAGGCGCGCCTCTGACCGACCCGGGCGGCGGGACGTCGCCGCCCGCCGCCGCGGTGCCGCCCGGCGGACTCACCTGGTGGATTCCAGCAGGGCCGCGCCGCGGAGGCGTTCGACGATGGTGGCGACGTCGTGGCGGGCCACCTCCGCCGGGATGCGGTGGCGGTCGGCGAGCTCGCCCGCGATGCGGTCCGCGTCCTGCCCGATCAGCAGGCCGCGCAGCACCTGGGTGCCGGTGCGGTTGAGCAGCCAGCGCCGCCCGGTGCGCTCGTCGCGCAGCACCGTCCCGTCGCCGAGGTCGGTGGGGTCGACGTCAGGACGCAGTCGCAGGTGCATCGGTCCTCCCGGTGGAGCCCTGGGTGACGCCGCGCAGCCATGCCTCGCACCCCAGCAGGTGTTCCAGCGCGACCAGGGTGCGCGTTTCGACGTGCGGCGCGAGCAGGTGCTTGCGCAGCACGCCGGTGTCGACCAGTCCGTGCGCGGCGAGTTCCGAGTCGGTGAACAGCGCCAGGACGGCGCCGCGGTGGCGGCGGAACCCGATGTGCACGTCCGCCCCGACCCCGGCGTCCGGCCGGGGAGCGGGGACGGGCCGCTGCAGCACCGCGTCCGGTGCGGTGCCGCGGGCGGCTTCGGCCAGCAGCGGCTTGTACCGCCAGGGTGACGCCCGTTCGGCCGGGCGTACCGCGATCGCCGCTTCCACCACCCGGTCGTCGTAGTAGGGCAGTTCCAGCCGCACCCCGGCCGCCGCGTACCGCCGGACCAGCCGCCGGTACCCGGGTGCCGCGGTGCGCAGCGCGGTGAGCAGCTGGTGCCTGCCGCGGTCGGCCGCGAGCGGTTCGGCCTCGGTGGCCGCGGTGCGCAGCTCGGCGCGGGCGGCGGCCACCGCGTCGGCGCTCGCCCACGGCGCCGCGCGCAGCGGGGCGGGACCCCAGTCCAGCCCGGCGTGGTGCCGCGGCCCGTTCGGCGCGGTGAGCCGGTCGGACTGCTCCCGCCACCAGTGCGCCACGTCGTGCGCGGCCAGCAGCGCCGCCATCGTCGGCAGCAGCGGCCAGCGGTGCAGCGACCGGTATCCGCGCAGTTGCCGGACCGCTTTCACCGGGCGCTGCCGCAGCAGCGAATGCAGATGTCCGGGCGGGCCCCCGAAGATTTCATCTCCGCCGAATCCGGCGAGCTGCCGCTGCACGCCGTGCTCGGCGAGCAGTTCCGCGCACCGGCCCGTCGCGGCGAGTTCCCGGAAAAGCGGAATGGGTTCTTCGTGGTCGGTGAGCGCTCCCGGATCCTCGAATGCGGAGGGGAGTTCTCGCGGATCCAGCACGAGGTGCGTGCCGTCCGGCAATTGCCGCGCGCATTCGGCGGCGAACCGGTTCTCCCCGTTCTCGCGGTCGTTTTCCCGGCGGTTCAGCGTGACGAGCTCGGGTTCGTGCCGCGCGGTGAGGAAGCACAGCGCGGTGGAATCCATCCCGCCCGAGAGGTCGGCGCCGGTGCGCCCGGTCCCGGACCGGATCGCGGTGTCGAGCGCCTCCCGGGTGGCGCGGGCGCCGCGGCGCAGCGCCACGTCCGGTTCCGGCGGCCGCCACCACCGCACCTCCCGGGCCCGCTCGGCGGCGAGCCGCAGGTACGAGTCGGGGGGCAGCGCCCGCACCCCGGACCACGCGGTGCGCCGGTCCAGCGGCGGCCCGGTCGGTCCGACCGCCACCCGCAGCGCCAGCGCCTGCTCGTCGATGCCCGCGCCGGCCAGCTCGGCGAGCAGGTCGGCGCGATCACCGGCGATCGGGACGCCACCGATCCGGGTGTGGAACACCTGCCGCAGCCCGGAGATCCCGCCCTGCACCCGGACCTCGCCGCGCACCGAGGCGGCCAGGTGCACTCCGCCGGGCAGCCGGTGCAGCACCGCGTCCAGGTCGGCGACCGAGCGCAGCCCGTGCACGATCGACGCGAGCCGGGTCGCGTCGATCGGGCAGGACCCCAGCAGCGCCACCCGGACCGGCCCGAGCGCGACCGGGACGAGGTCGTCGGTGCGGAAGCGGCCGACCAGCCAGGGGTTCCCGGAATCGTGGCGGAGCACGATCCGCCCCTGCGCCGGGAATCGGTCGACGACGTTCTTCAATCCCGGCACGTCGGGCAGTACGACCCAACCGGAGTGGTGCTGGAGCATGCTCATTCCGTTCTCGGATCGGTGCGCGTCGCGGGGTAGGAGGAAAATGGTGCGGTGACCGGCTCGGGTAATTCCACGATTTCCACGAGCGTGGGAGTTTCGTAGCCGTCGGCAGCGGTCTGCTCGTCCATGAATGCCTCCGCAGTGGTGTGCAGGCACGGATTCATGCCGACGATCACACTGCTAGGAGCCCGGGTGGGGCACAATGCCTCCCGGGTGATGATGACCCCATTCGGTGAAGAAAGTACTAGTCACGTAACAATGCCCCGCGCGAAATGCGTCGGGACCATCTCCGCGATGTCGCGGCCGGGCCGCGCGGTCTCAGCCCAGGCGGTGCGCCAGCACCGCTTCGTGGGCCGTCCCGACCGGTCCGCGCTCGTCGAAGAGCCGGGCGCGGGTGACGCCGACGCCGGTGGGTTCGACGTCGCGCGCCATCTCCATCCCGAGCCATTCGCCGGCGGGTTCCCGGTGCAGGTACAGCGTGATGTCGCTGTTGATCCACGGGCCGAACAGCGAGCCGACGGGACTGCCCGCGCTGATGCAGTCGACGAGGACGGCGACCTGGCTCAGCCTGCTGGTCGGTTCGTCGGGCAGCAGCGGCAGCGGCAGCCGCATCCACGCCTGGGTGGGGCCGCCGGCGAGCTGGTCGCGGACCCAGCGGACCTGGACCACGTCGTGCACTCCCCAGCGCAGCCCGAGTTCGGCGGGCAGCAGCGAGGAGTCCGGCAGGCCCTGCGGTCCGGGGAACGGGGTGGGTTCGGGTGCGTGGTCGCCGTCGACCCCGCTGCGGCGCAGCACCTGGGCGGTGGCGCGGGTGACCTCGGTGCCGTCCTGGGCGAGGGTGACCTCGAACACGCGCAGCCGCTTGCCGGCCCGGACGGTGCGGGTGGTGGCGGTGATCCCGGTGCGGGGGACGGGGCGGTGCAGGTCGACGGTGAGCCGGGCGACGAACAGGTCGGGTTCGTCGAGGGCCTGCTCGACGGAGCGGGCGACGAGTCCGGCGACTGGGCCGCCACCGGTGAGCTCGCCCCACGGGTTGCCCGCGGCTTCGGTGGGCACGAACAGGTCGCCTTCGCGGCGGAACAGGCTCTCGTCTCGGCGCACGCCCGGATGCTACTCAGCAGTATCTTACTTTGGGTAGATCTGACGGCTGGGTCGTCCGGGCGCGTTCGGGTTCGGTCGTCCGGCGCAGCGGGGGTGCGGGTTCCGTGACCAGTTTCCCATTCGGCCTTTTATTTGAAACTTCATGTATATGCTGGGCGGTCGGAACCCCCGTGCCCCCCGAAAGGTGAGCTGATGCAGCACCGTCTCCGCGACGTCACGATCCTGCTGGCCAGGTTGGTCGTCGGCGTGACCTTCGTCTTGCACGCCTACCAGAAGTTCGTGCTCAACGGCATCTCCGGCGTCGGCGCCGGATTCGAGCAGATGGGCATCCCAATGCCCGTCGTCGCCGCAGGGTTCACCGCCACCGTCGAACTGCTCGGCGGACTCGCGCTCATCCTCGGCGTGCTGATGCCCGTGGCGGGCGTGCTGCTCGCCGCCGTGATGCTCGGCGCGCTCGTCACCGCGCACGCGAGCGCCGGCTTCTTCGCCACCGACGGCGGCTTCGAATACGTGCTGGTGCTCGCCGCGACGAGCCTCGCGCTCGGCTTCAGCGGGCCCAAGTACACCGTGCAGGCGCTGTTCACCGGCGGCGCGCAGGCCGAACGCGCCAAGGTCGACGCCTGACCCAGGTGCCGGGCGCGAGGCGGCCGCCGACCGAGGCGCCGCCGCGCGCGAGCACGGAGCCGCGCGGGCCCGACGCCCGGCCCGCGCGGCCGGTGGCTCCGGCGGGGGAGGCCGGACGGTTCGTGCTCCGCGACCCGGCACGCCGGGCGGCACCGCTCGGTGGTGGCGCCGCCCGGGGCGGTCGCGGAGCGCGGATCCGGCGGCGATCAGCCGTCGAGCTCGACGGTCACCTTCTCGTCCGCGCGGCGCCGCTGCGCCTTCGCCGGATCCGGATTGCTCACCTGCACCAGGGAACCCTGCGCCGACAGCACCGACAGCAGGCCGTCCAGCACGCCCTGCGGCAACGTCCAGTTCCGCGCGGACAGCACCCGCGCCCCGCGGTCCACGCCCTGCTCGGCGGCGCGCCGCGACGCCAGCCCCAGCACCTCGTCCACGCTGAACTCCAGCAGCGCGGGAGCACTGCCCGGCACCGGGTCGCGCGGGGCGAAGTCGTCCCCGTGCACCCGCACGTCCGAGGCGTAGTCCACGACCTCCGCGGGCAGCCCGCGCACCGGCCCGCCCATCGCGTCCAAGCCGACCGCGGCCACCACGTGCGCCCCCGCGCCCGCCTCCAGCACCGAACCCGGCACGAACGCCACCTCGGCGCCCTTCGGATCGGCGACCACGTGCGCTCCGCACCACCACGCGCCCAGCAGCACGCCCAGCGTCTGCCAGTGCGCGGGCAGCGCGACCGCCACCGGGGCGCCCGGCTCCACGTCGAGCTCGTCCACCAGCCAGTTCGCCGTCTTCGCCGCCCAGTTCGCGGTGGTGGCCCTGGACAGCTCGACCCGCGCGCCGGTCGCGTCGTCGTAGTGCGTGATCAACGGCCGCGGTGATCCGGCGGCCACCATCGGGGCCAGCAGCGCCTGCGTGATGCTCATGCGGGGACCCTAGTGGTTCTGCTGCTGAGCACGAGGGTGGTCCGGTCGCGGGTGTGGTCGCTGCTCATCGGCTTCGCCGCTGACGGGAAAGAGCCGCGGCCCGCCGGGGCGGTTCGACGGCGAGCGGTGCGGGTGTCCGGTGCAGCGCGGGAGCGGCCCGTGCGGTCGGGTTCAGTTGATGCAGGGGATGCCCGTGGAGCTGATCGCGGGTGCGGGCGGGCTCTGCCGCCGCGCCGAACCGTCCAGGTCCAGCGCCGGGCCCGCGCCGAAACCGGCGGTGGGCACCAGGCCGGCGACGAACCCGCGCACCTGCGCCGGATCCACCGTCACCACGCTCTGCCCGTGCTCGTCGCGGTCGCCGACCGAACGCACCGGCAGCGTCACGAACCGGACGCTGCCCGAGGCGAGGCCCTGCATCCGCGCCGCGAACTCGGTGACGTCCCAGCTCTGGTCCAGCACCACCGAGCGCCGCGCCGCCTCCTGCAGCTCGGCGAGCTTCGCCGGGTTCGTGAGCGTCCCGGTGGACAGCAGCTTGTCCGTCACCGCGGCCAGGAACGCCTGCTGGCGCACGATCCGGTCCAGGTCGCCGCGCGGCAGCCCGTGCCGCTGGCGGACGAACGCCAGCGCGTCGCCACCGGAGATGGTCTGGCGCCCTGCCGCGAAGTCCGCGCCCGAGTTTTTGTCGCTGGTGGCGTGCCGCAGGCACACCTCGACCCCGCCGAGCGCGTCGGTCACCTCGTAGAAGCCCAGCAGGTTCACCTCGGCGTAGCGGTCCACCCGGACGCCCGCGAGGCCCTGCACGCTCTGCACCAGCGCGCGCTGCCCGGCCAGCTGCGCGCGCCGCTCGGCGGCGGCGCCGGAAGCGGGGTCCTGCCGGGACGCGGCCGCCTTCGCCAGCCCGTACACCGCGTTGATCTTCTGGGTGCCGCCGCCGGGCACCGGCACCGAGGTGTCCCTGGGCAGCGACACCGCCGTCGGCTGCGAGCCGTCGTGCGGGATCCGCAGCAGGATCAGGGTGTCGGTGTTGAGCCCGCTGGTGCTCTCGGTGCGCAGCTCGCGCAGCACGCTCAGCGGCAGCGGATCGCCCTGCGCGTCGGTGCGGCTGTCGTTGCCGACCAGCAGCACGTCGGTGGCGGCGTCGTCGGCCGGCGGCGCGTCGGGGGTCTCGGTGAGCACCTCGGAGCCGCCGACCTCGTCGCTGAGCCGGTCCAGCGCGGTCCACCCGGCCGCGACGACCGCGAGCACGCAGGCCGACAGCAGCGCGATCACCGCCCGGCCGAAGATCCGCAGCGCGCGGCCCCCGCGCCTCCCCGGCGTCCCGGGGGCGTCCTCGTCGACGGCCACGGTCCCTCCCCGATGCGGCGGCCTCCCCGGCGGAGCCGCCCCGACAGCGGCCCGATTCCCAGAGTTGATCCACTGTAACCGGATCGCCCCGCCGAGCGGGCCCGTTCGGGCCGCGCGGCGGGGCGATCAGCGGGGTCGTGCCGGGATCAGTTCACGCAGGGGACCCCGCCCGCGTTGATCGGGCCGTCCGGCCCGTTCGGGTTCTGCTGCGCGGGCAGCGGCCTGGCCTGCCTGCCGCCGTCGAGCCGGATCTGCTTGCGACCGGCGAAGTTCTGCGTGCCGGGGCCCGCGTAGTCCGCGCCCAGGTACACCTCCACCGCGCCCGCGCCGAGGTTGCTGCTCTCCTTCAGCGGCAGCCCGCCGAGGCTCTCGGCGACCTGCTGCGCGGCGGCCTCGTCCCCGGGCGCGTGGTAGACCAGCGAGGTCGGCATCGAGTCCGCGTTGGAACTGCCGCCCTGGCTGAAGCCCTCCTGGCTGAGGCTGCTGAGCACGTCGGCGGCCAGGCCGGTCTTGCCGGAGGCGTTGAAGACGCTGACCGTGGTGCCGCTGCGCTGCTCCTCGGCGGCCTTCGCCTCCTGCTCCTTGGCCGCGCGTTCCGCGGGCGGCATCAGCAGGTTGTCCACGAACTGCTTGACCTCGCGCGGGTTCGCCTCGACGTCCTCGGCACCGGATTCGCCGACCAGCTCGATCGGGATGGTCTGGAAGTCGATGTCGCCACCGGCGATGCCGGACATCTGCTGGGCGAAGTCGACCACGTCCCAGCCCTGGTCCAGCACCACGGACTTCTCCAGCGCCTGCATCAGATCGCCGAGCTTGCTCGGGTTGCTCAGGGTGCCGGTGGAGAGCATCTTGCCCGCCAGTCCGGACATGAACACCTGCTGGCGCACCACCCGGTCCAGGTCGCCGCGCGGCAGCCCGTGCCGCTGGCGCACGAACGCCAGCGCGTCCGCGCCGGAGATCGTCTGCGGGCCCGCCTTGAACACCGCGCCGGAGTAGGAGCTGTCGTCGACGTCGTCGAGCAGGCACACGTCCACGCCGCCGACGGCGGTGGTGATGTCGTGGAATCCCAGCAGGTTGACCTCGGCGTAGTGGTCGATGCTGGCGCCGGAGAGCTCTTCGATCGTTTTGATCAGGAATTTCTGGC
>NZ_JAIUJZ010000256.1:0-8179 GCF_020176775.1 Saccharopolyspora sp. 6M | reverse complement strand
ACCCGGCTTCGGGGGGCCGGGCCCCCTGGTGGGGGTTGTAGCCCCACGGCCGGGGCAACCGGCCCCCTTTTTTTCGTGTGTCCCGTCGGGGGACCTCGGCACCGGGTCCAGCGGGTGGGGCGTTGGGGGGCGGGTTGTGGGGCCTGGTTCCGGGGGATGGCAAGGCGTCGTCCTCTGGGACCGGGCCTTTTGCGTGTCCGGGGAATTTCTGCACTCGGCCGGATGAACTCCTTCACCCGGAACGCGGCGAACGGTGTGCCGAACCCCGCCGTGCGTCTCGTAGTCTGCGGGCATGGAGCACGTGCGGATGCTGGTCGTGGAACCGTCGGCGATCGCCCCGGTGGGGCGGCTCGGGGAATGGCTGTCGGAAGCCGGCGCGGAACTGGACGTGGTGCGGGCACCGGAGATCCCCGGGCGGGAAGCGCTGGACGAGTACGACGCCCTGGTCGTGATGGGCGGGGGGATGGGCGCGCTCGACGACTCCGAGCATCCGTGGCTGGCGGACGTGCGGGCACTGCTGAGCTCCGCGGTGAGCAAGCAGCTGCCGGTGCTGGGCGTGTGCCTCGGCGCCCAGCTGCTCGCGGCGTCCACGGGCGGTCGGGTGGCGCCGATCAAGAAGGGGCCGGAGGTGGGGACCTCGCTGGTCGCGAAGCGCGACGCGGCGGTGGACGATCCGTTGCTGGGACCGCTGCCGCTGACGCCGGACGTGCTCCAGTTCCACAACGACGAGGTGACGCGGCTGCCTCCCGGGGCACAGCTGCTGGCGGCGTCCCCCGCCTGCGAGAACCAGGCATTCCGGGTGGGGGTGTGCGCCTACGGGGTGCAGTTCCACGTCGAGACCACGCCGGAGATCGTGCTGGACTGGGCGCGCTCCATGCCGGAGACCGCCGCGTCGGCCCGTCCCGGGCAGCTGGAGCCCGCGCATCTGGAGCGGTTCCACGCGGAACTGGCGGAGACCTGGGAGCCCGTGGCGGGGCGTTTCGTCCGATTGGCCGCGACTCCGCCGGAGCAGCGCCGCGGTTCCCGGGCACTGCCGATGGCGTGAGGCGGTTCCGGTCGCCTGTGGTGAGGTGAACGCGCCGGACTACCGTGCGGTGCATGGCCAACGGCAGTTCGTCCCGTTCCGGTTCGGCTCCTTCCCCCGCGAGGTACGGCTTCAGCGACGCCGTCCGGGCGGAACAACAGTTGCGGGCGGCGGGGTGGTGGTCGGACGCGGGGCCGGCGGACGAGCCGGTGGTAGCCGCGTTGTCCCGAGCTCCCGACCCCGATCTGGCGCTGCTGGCGGTGGACCGGCTGCGGGAGGCCGCAGGCTCGGGTTGGGCCGAGTTGGCGGAGGAACTGGGGTCGGACACCGCGCTGCGCGCCGGCCTGATCGGCGTGCTCGGTTCGTCGAGCGCCTTCGCCGACCACTTGGTCGCGCATCCGCTGGACTGGCACCGGTTGCGGTCGAAGCCGCAGGACCGGGAGCCGGACGTCGCGGCGTTCACCGAGGAGCTGCTGGCCGCGGTCCGCGGCGCGGACGGGACGACGCTGACCGGCTCGGACGCGGTGATCGCGCTGCGCGGGGCGTACCGGGGACTGCTGCTGGACGTGGCGGCGGTGGACTTGGCTCCGGTGGTGGAACCGAGCCTGCCCGCGGCGTCGTTCGAGGACGTCGCCGCCCGGCTCTCCGAACTCGCGGAGGCGGCGTTGCGCACCGCCCTGGTGGTGGGCGCGGCGGAGCTGTCCGGCCGGGAAGGCGGGGACAGTGCCGAGGACCTCGCGGTGATCGCGATGGGCAAGACCGGCGGCCGGGAGCTGAACTACGTCAGCGACGTGGACGTCGTGTTCGTCGCCGAGTCGGAGGAAGCGCTGCCGGGGGCGACGAAGCTCGCCAGCATGCTGATGCGCGTCGCCGGGGCGGCGTTCTTCGAGGTGGACGCGGCGCTGCGCCCGGAGGGCAAGGCGGGGGCGCTGGTGCGCACCCTCGACGGCTACCGGAGCTACTACCGCAGGTGGGCGCGGACCTGGGAGTTCCAAGCGCTGCTGAAGGCGCGCCCGGTGGCGGGGAACGTGGAGCTGGGGCAGCGCTACGTGGACGCGGTGTGGCCGCAGGTGTGGACCGCGGCGGAGCGGGAGGACTTCGTCCCCGACGTGCGCTCGATGCGCCGCCGGGTGGAGCGGCACGTGCCCGCGGAGCTGTCCGAGCGGGAGTTGAAGCTGGGGCCCGGCGGGCTGCGGGACGTGGAGTTCGCGGTGCAACTGCTGCAGATGGTGCACGGCCGCAGCGATGAGGACCTGCGCAGCCCGATCACCGTGGACGCGCTGCGCTCCCTCGGGGAGGGCGGCTACGTGGCCCGCGCCGACGCGGCGGACCTGGTGGAGTCGTACCGGTTCCTGCGGACCTTGGAACACCGGGTCCAGCTGCGGCGGTTGCGCCGCACGCACCTGCTGCCGGAGCTGGACGACAAGGAAGAGCTGCACGTGCTGGCGCGGTCGATCGGTCTGCGCTCCGGTGGCAGGCGCAGCGCGGGTGAGGTCCTGGTCGCCGAGTACCGCAGGCACAGCAACCGGGTGCGCAGGCTGCACGAGAAGCTGTTCTACCGCCCGCTGCTGGAGGCGGTGGCGAAGGTCCCGACCGATGCGCTGCGGCTGACCACCGGTGCGGCGGTGCAGCGGCTGGCGGCGCTCGGCTACACCTCGCCGGAAGGCGCGCTGAAGCACATCGAGGCGTTGACCGCGGGGGTGTCGCGCCGGGCGCACATCCAGGGCGCGCTGCTGCCGATGCTGCTGGACCTGCTGGCGAACACCCCCGACCCGGACGGTGGGCTGCTGGCCTACCGGAAGGTGTCCGAGGCGTTGGCGGAAACGCCCTGGTACCTGCGGTTGTTGCGGGACGAGGGGGTGGTGGCGGAACGGCTGGCCCAGTTGCTGGGCACGTCGAAGCTCGTGCCGGAGCTGCTGGTGCGCGCCCCGGAGGTGCTGCGGCTGCTGTCGGACACGCCGGCCTTGGCGGAGCGGGATCCGCGGGAGGTGGCGACCTCGTTGCGCAGCGCCGTCGCGCGGCACTCCGAGCCGAGCCGGGCGGTGTCGGCGGCGCGGTCGCTGCGCCGGCACGAGCTGCTGCGGATCGCGTGCGCCGACCTGCTGGGGCTGCTGCCGCCTGCCGAGGTGTTCCGGGCGTTGTCGAGCGTGTGGGCCGCGGTGCTGGAGGCGGCGCTGGACACGTCGGTGCGGGACGTGGCGGCCCGGCCGGAGTGGCAGGCGGTGCCGGCTCGCGTCGCGGTGATCGGCATGGGGCGGCTCGGCGGTGCGGAGCTCGGCTACGGCTCGGACGCGGACGTGATGTTCGTGTGCGAGCCGGTACCGGGCGTGGCGGAGCCGACGGCGGTCCGGTTCGCCACCTCGGTGGTGGAGCAGGTGCGCAAGATGCTGGGCGCGCCGAGCCAGGACCCGCCGCTGGAGGTGGACGTCGACCTGCGCCCGGAGGGTCGCAGCGGTCCGCTGGTGCGGACCGTGGAGTCGTACCTGAACTACTACCGCAGGTGGGGTGAGGCGTGGGAGGCGCAGGCGCTGCTGCGCGCCCGCCCGGTGGCGGGGGACGTGGAACTCGGGGAGCGGTTCCGCGCCGCGATCGACCCGATCCGCTATCCGGCGGGCGGCCTGGACGACGCGAAGGTGCGGGAGATCCGCCGGATCAAGGCGCGGGTCGATTCGGAGCGGCTGCCGCGCGGCGCGGATCCGGCGACGCACACGAAGCTCGGGCGGGGCGGGCTCGCCGACGTGGAGTGGACCTTGCAGCTGGTGCAGCTGCGCCACGCGCACGAGCACGAGGGACTCCGGGTCACCTCGACGATGCGGGGGCTGGCAGCGGCGGTCGAGGCCGGGGTGCTGGACGAGCAGGACGCCGCGGAGCTCGGCGAGGCGTGGACGTTGGCGATGCGGTCCCGCAACGCGGTGATGCTGGTGCGCGGCAAGTCCGGTGACCAGCTGCCGAAGCAGGTGCGGGAGTTGACGGCGGTGGCGGCGGCGCTCGGCTATTCGGCGGACGTGGACACCGGGGAGGTGCTCGACGACTACCTGCGGGTGACGCGGCGGGCTCGCGCGGTGGTGGAGCGGGTCTTCTACGAGGACTGAGGCGTTCGTGGATTACTTCGCGGGACCGGGCCCGCGATGGTGGTACCGGTGCCGTGCCGGTGGTGCCGCGCCGAGTTCCGCCGCTGCCGGGTTCGCGCGATTCCGGGTGCGGTCTCCGCTGTTCGGATGCGGACCGGGGCGCTGCCGGAGTGCCGGGTGCGGCCGAGCGGCGGACAACGGGTGGAATATGCCAGAGCAGGCGGGACTGGTATCCGTCGCCCGGGAACTTCCAGCGCTTTCGAGGATTATTCTTCGGGGCTGGTGGTCTTCGGCCGCATCGCCTAGGTGTCGGCCTCGCTGGAATGGGAACCGGGAGCCGTCTCGGCGCGCGTGTTTCTGCACGTGCAAATGCACCGGTTGAAATTGTCCGGGGGTTGCCTCCGCGGGGTTGTGAGAATGTGCACGGTGATCCGGCGGAACGCTCCAGCTCCGGATTCGAGGTGTCTCGCCTGCGCTGACACCGGCCTCCTGCGCTGGAGAAAGCGGAGCCGAACCGCTCGCGAAACGACTCTCGAACGTCCAATTCGGACGATTGTGCGACTGCGTCCAGTGGACTCGACTTTCCCGGGAACAGCCCATTCGGAGGTCTGCTTGCCGCTATCGTGACGGTAACCTTCTCGCACCGCGAACGGTGCGCGCACGACCGGCGTCCGGGCGGGTCCGAATAGGAGTGCATGGTGTCCGAGGACTTTGAATTACTCGTCGATCGACAGGCGCTTTGCGGTGCGGGGCCGTTGTGGATGCCGACGCTGAATTGCCTGTACTGGGTGGACGTGCTGCGCAGAGAACTGCACACCTACCACCGCGATTCCGATGCGGACGAGGTGCAGGTATTGCCCGGGGTGGTCACCTCGCTGGGCGCCACCCGCAACGGACAGCTCATCGCCGCCGCGGATCGGGGCTTCGCCCGGTTGTTCCCCGGGCGCGCCGCGCTGGAACCCATCACCGGCGTGCAGGCGGGCGACCGGATGAGCGGCGGCGCCTGCGACCCGGCGGGCCGGTTCGTGGCGGGCACCCTCACCCACAGCCGGGAGGCGAAGCGCAGCGCGCTGTACGTCCTCGACGGCACCCGGGCCCGCGTCCTGGTGGACGGGCTGACCCTCTCCGGCGGCATCGGCTGGAGCCCGGACGGGGCGACCATGTACGTGATCGACACGGTGCCGCGCGTCATCTGGGCGTTCGACTACGACGTGGAACGCGGCCGGGCCGGGCGCGGCAGGCGCTGGATCGTGTGCGCCGAGTCCGAAGGCCACCCCGACGGGCTGGCGATGGACAACGAGGGCGGTGCGTGGGTCGCGATGCACGGCAGCGGACGCATCCACCGGTACAGCCCCGGCGGAGACCTGGAGACGGTGCTGTGGGCGCCCACCCGCCGCGTGACCGGTCTCGTGTTCGGCGGTCGCAGGCTGGACGAGATGTACGTGACCTCGGCGTGCTCCGGCTACGACGAGCGGGCGCTGGTCGGCGACCCGTACGCGGGAGCCCTGTTCCGGTTCCGCCCCGGCGCCACCGGCAGCCCGCTGGCGCCCTGGAACGGCACCTGAGCCCCCGAACGAAGGAGCGGGCCGGTCGGGAACGGGTCCCGGCCGGCCCGCTTCGCGCGGAGCGCCACGATCACACGTCGTAGTACAGCGCGAACTCGTGCGGGTGCGGCCGCAGCCGGACCGGGTCGATCTCGTTCTCGCGCTTGAGCCGGATCCAGGTCTCGATCAGGTCCGAGGTGAACACGCCGCCTTCGAGCAGGTAGTCGTGGTCCTCTTCGAGCCGGTCGATGACCTTCTCCAGGCTGTCCGGCACCTGCGGGACGTTCTTGGCCTCTTCGGGCGGCAGCTCGTAGAGGTCCTTGTCGATCGGTTCCGGCGGCTCGATCTTGTTCTTGATGCCGTCCAGGCCGGCCATCATCATCGCCGCGAACGCCAGGTACGGGTTGCCCGACGGGTCCGGGCAGCGGAACTCGACGCGCTTGGCCTTCGGGTTGCTGCCGGTGATCGGGATCCGCATGCAGGCGGAGCGGTTGCGCTGCGAGTACACCAGGTTCACCGGCGCCTCGTAGCCCGGCACCAGCCGGTGGTACGAGTTGATCGTCGGGTTGGTGAAGGCCAGCAGGCTCGGGGCGTGGTGCAGGATGCCGCCGATGTAGTGCCGCGCCATGTCCGAGAGCCCGCCGTAGCCGGACTCGTCGTAGAACAGCGGCGAGCCGTCCTTCCACAGCGACATGTGGCTGTGCATGCCGGAGCCGTTGTCGCCGAACAGCGGCTTCGGCATGAAGGTGACCGTGCGGCCGTCCTGCCACGCGGTGTTCTTCACGATGTACTTGAACAGCTGCAGGTCGTCCGCGGCGTGCAGCATCGTGTTGAACTTGTAGTTGATCTCGGTCTGGCCGCCGGTGCCGACCTCGTGGTGCGCGCGCTCGACGGTGAACCCGGAGCCGCTGAGCTGGGTGGAGATCTTGTCGCGCAGGTCCGCGAAGTGGTCGTACGGCGAGACGGGGAAGTACCCGCCCTTCATCCGGGTCTTGTAGCCCTTGTTGCCGCCCTCCTCGTCGCGCTCGGTGTTCCACCAGCCCTCGACGGAGTCGACCTCGGCGAAGCTGCGGTTCGGGCCCTCGCCGAAGCGCACCGAGTCGAAGATGTAGAACTCGGCCTCGGCACCGAAGAACACGGTGTCGGCGACGCCGGACTCGGCCAGGTACTGCTCGGCCTTGCGGGCCACGTTGCGCGGGTCCCGGCTGTAGGGCTCCAACGTGAACGGGTCGTGCACGAAGAAGTTCAGGATGAGCGTCTTCTCGACGCGGTAGGGGTCGATGCGCGCGGTGTACGGGTCGGGCAGCAGCAGCATGTCCGACTCGTGGATCGACTGGAACCCGCGGACCGAGGAGCCGTCGAAGGCCAGCCCTTCGGTGAAGGTGTCCTGGTCGAACGCCGAGGCGGGCACCGTGAAGTGCTGCATGACGCCCGGCAGGTCGCAGAACCGGACATCGATGTACTTCACGTCCTCGTCGGAGATGAAGCGCAGGACCTCGTCTGGATTCTTGAACACCCTCGATGGCTCCTTCACGCACTGGTTGACTGCTCACCGGCGCGCGTGCTCCGAGCTCACCGGCTCGTGGACAACGTTATGTCACCGGTGTTGCTCGGCCATCACCCCGATGTTTCGCCGACGTTAACGACGGCCTGAACGGATGAGGCCGATTGCGGAGGGTGGCTGATCAGGTCGTTCGGGCGCCGGTCGGCGTCCCCGCGGGGCGCGGGTCGTAGTCTGGGGGAGTGGGTGAATCGACGGGATCCAGGTCCGAGATGAGCAGCCAGGGCGACGCTTCCGCGGGCGAGCCGCAGGGCTTGGGCGGCCTGTTCGGCCGCGACCCGCAGCAGCGGTGGCGCGGCGAGCGGATGGGCCTGCCGGAGAGCGGACAGGGTTCGGTCGCCACCGGCGGTCGCCGGCTGCTCGGGTTCCTGGTCGACATCGTGCTGGCCGCGCTGGTGGCGCAGCTGTTCACCGCACCGGCGCTGCCCGGGAACTGGAGCCTGGTGGCCTGGTTCGCGATCACGGTGATCCCGGTGGCGTTCTTCGGATTCACCCCCGGGATGCTGCTCACCGGCATCTGGGTGGCCCGGGTGGAGCGGCCGGGTGCCGTGGGCCTGTGGCGAGCGGTGGTGCGCTGCGCGCTGACCGGTCTGCTGGTGCCCGCGATCATCCGCAACGGCGATGGCCGTTCCTGGCTGGACCGCCTCACCGGCACCGTGGTCGTCCGGCGCTGAACCGGAGCGCGTGCCCGACCGGACGGTGCCCGCCGGGTGCCTCGGTGGTGCGGGCGCGTGGAGCCGGGCGGAACGCCGTCGGTGCCGGAGCTCTCCGGGGCCTGGTCGCGCACGAGGCTGACCGGAAGCGGCGAAGACGCCCCCGGGGGGGCCCCGGGGCCCCCCCCGGGGGGCCGGGGGGGGGGGGGGGGGGGGGGGGGGGGGGGGGGGGGCCCGGGGGGGGGGGGGGGGGGGGGGCCCCCCCCGCGGCGCTGGCGGCTGGGCGAGCTGACCGTCGACTGGGCCGCGGTGGATCCGCGCACCTC
>NZ_JAIUJZ010000255.1:0-3334 GCF_020176775.1 Saccharopolyspora sp. 6M | reverse complement strand
GCGGGGCGCGGGGGGGGGCGCGCCCCCCCCCCCCCCCCCCGGCCCCCGCCCCCCCCCCCCCCCCCCCCCCCCCCCCCCCCCCCCCCCCCCCCGCGTCGAAGTCGGTACGGGCTCAGCGGCGGCGCATGGCCCGCTGGACGTTGCGCATCTTGGCGCCCTGCGGCATCGGGCCCTTCGGCATCGCGTTGCCGCGGCTGGCCAGCGCGGACAGCCGGTTCTCCAGCGAGTCGACCTGGCCGGCGTTGATGTTGCGGGGCAGCTTCATCAGGTGCGTCTGCAGCTTGCTCAGCAGCACCTGGCCCTCCTCGCCGCCGACGAGGACCTCGTAGATCGGGGTTTCGCCGACGACCCGGGCCACCCGCTTCTTCTCCTGCGCCATCAGCGACTTCACCCGGTGCGGCGAGCCCTCGCCGACCAGCACGATGCCGGGGCGCCCGATCAGCCGGTGCACCGCGTCGAGCTGCGCGGTCCCGGCCACCGCCTGGGTGAGCCGCCAGTTGCCGCGCAGGTTCTCCAGCGCCCAACCCGCCGCACCCGGCTGGCCGTCGGCCTTGCGGTAGACGGTCGCCTGCACCCGGCGGCCGAACAGGATCACGGCGCCGAGCAGGCCCAGCGCGATGCCGACCGGCAGGAACGCCCAGTGCAGGTTCCAGATCATGCCGATGAAGAAGACCGCGACGGCCACGACCAGGAAGATGCCGATCATCAGCGGCAGCAGCAGCTTGTCCTCGCGGCGCTGCATCTGGAACGCCTGCCAGATCTGCCCGACGCGCCCGCGGAAGGCCGCGCGCCGTTCCTTCTTCGCCGCCTTCTTGGCTGCCTTGTCCTGGTTGGCCATGCCGTTCAGGATACGGCGGGGTTCCACGGCGCCCCCACCACGGTGGGCCTGGCCCGCGGAAACGCGCACCGCCCGCCGCGCGTGCTGCGCGACGGGCGGTGAAACACCTGTTCAGCGGGGTCGTCAGCGGGCGAGCAGGCTGCTGGCCTCCTGCGCGGCGGGCTGCGCCTTCGCGAGGTGCGCGAGGTTGTCCGGCAGCGGCATGCCCCGGTGCTGGGTGGCCTTGGCGTAGAGCCGGCCCGCGCGGTAGCTGGATCGGACCAGCGGACCCGCCATCACTCCGGGGAAGCCGATCTCCTCGGCGGCCTTCGTGTGCTCGACGAACTCCTCCGGCTTCACCCAGCGGTCCACCGGGTGGTGGCGCGGGCTGGGCCGCAGGTACTGGGTGATCGTGATGATGTCGCAACCCGCGTCGTGCAGGTCCTGCAGCGCGGGGCGCACCTCCTCGGGGCTCTCGCCCATGCCGAGGATGAGGTTGGACTTGGTGACGAGACCGGCCGCACGGGCTTCGCTGAGCACCTTCAGCGAGCGGTCGTAGCGGAACGCGGGGCGCATCCGCTTGAACACGCTGGGCACCGTCTCCAGGTTGTGCGCGAGGACCTCCGGCCGGGAGCCGAAGACCTCGGCGAGCTGGTCGGGCTCGGCGTTGAAGTCCGGGATGAGCAGCTCGACGCCGGTGCCCGGGTTCAGGTCGTGGATCTGGCGCACGGTCTCCGCGTACAGCCAGGCCCCGCCGTCGGGCAGGTCGTCCCGGGCGACGCCGGTCACCGTGGAGTAGCGCAGCCCCATGGCCTGCACCGACTCGGCGACCTTGCGCGGCTCGGTGGTGTCGAGCTCCGCGGGCTTGCCGGTGTCGATCTGGCAGAAGTCGCAGCGGCGGGTGCACTGATCACCGCCGATGAGGAAGGTGGCCTCCCGGTCCTCCCAGCATTCGAAGATGTTGGGGCAGCCCGCCTCCTCGCAGACGGTGTGCAGACCCTCCCGGCGGACCAGACCCTTGAGCTCCTGGTACTCGGGGCCCATCCGAGCGCGGGTCTTGATCCACGATGGCTTCTTCTCGATGGGCGTCTGGCTGTTGCGCACTTCAAGACGCAACAACTTCCGCCCCTCTGGCGCCGCAGTCACGCGTTCAGGCTACGCCCTCGGCCGGTTCATCCCGAAACCGCGACGGGCGCGACGTGGTGATCCGTACACCACACCCGGGTTCAGGCGGGGTCGGCGGTGACTCCGGTGAGCTCTTCGGTGAGTTTCCACAGCCGTCGCGCGGTGTCGGCGTCCCGGGCGGCGGTGCTGGTCTTGGCGCGGGCCGGGTAGCCGCGGATCTCGGCGAACCCGTTCGGCCCGTAGTAGCTGCCGCTGGTCGCGCCGGGCGCGGTGGCCGCGTAGAGCTGCGGCAGCGCGCCCTGCTCGGTGGACTGCGTGATGAGACCGTTGACCTTCCGGGCGATGCCGGTGACGCGGTCGGACAGGCTGCGAGCGCGCAGCGAGTTCAGCGCCAGTTCGGTGCTGCTCATCCCGGGGTGGGCGAGGACGCTGCGCAGCGGCAGCCCCGCCCGCCGGGCGCGGCGGTCGAGCTCGAAGCCGAACAGCAGGTTCGCCAGCTTCGACTGCGCGTAGGCGCGGCTGGGCGAGTAGCGGCGGCGGTGGAAGTTCAGGTCGTCGAGGTCCAGCGAGCCGCCGCGGTGCGCGATGCTGGAGAGCGTGACCACCCGCGGGTCGGGCCGGTCGCGCAGCGCGGGCATCAGCAGCCAGGTCAGCGCCGCGTGCCCGAGGTGGTTGGTGCCGATCTGCAGCTCGAAGCCGTCCTGGGTGGCGCCCAGCGGCGGGCCCATGATGCCCGCGTTGTTCAGCAGCACGTCGAGCCCGTCGCCGGTGCGTTCCCGCACCTGGTCGGCGGCCTTGCGCACCGAGGACAGGTCGGCGAGGTCGAGTTCGACGAGTTCCGGTTCGACCTCGGCGTCGGCGGCGACCCGCTGCTGCGCCTCCCGGCCGCGTTCGGGGTCGCGGCAGGCCATCAGCACCCGCGCGCCGCGCGTCGCCAGCACCTGCGAGCAGTGCAGTCCCAGCCCGGAGTTCGCGCCGGTGATGAGCACCGTGCGGCCGTGCTGGTCGGGAACGTCGGAGGTCGTCCACTGCGCCATGCCCCCACCCTTACCCGCGGGGCCGGGTGCGGAAAAGACCGAACGCGACACGATCCGATCACCGGCTGCGAGAATTCCCGCTCATGTCGATGAGCTGCTGGTCCGCCGCGATCCGCTGGTTCCCCTGGCGGCGCCGGGTGCGGGCGCACGCGGTGCTGGAGTCGTGGCCGCGGATGGTGGACGGCCCGGTGTCGCTGCTGGCGCGGCTGGGTTGGTCCCTGGTGGGAGTGCCGCTGCTGGTGCTGTGGGCGGTCGAGCTGCTGGCGGGGGTGCTGCTGGTGCCGTGCTCGCTGCTGGCCCGCGGCGCGGGGTGGTCGCCGTGGTGGGTGGAGCTGCGGGTGCGGGGGTGCCTGGG
>NZ_JAIUJZ010000254.1:0-11627 GCF_020176775.1 Saccharopolyspora sp. 6M | reverse complement strand
GCGCACCGACTTCGACAAGCTGATCCTGGACGTCGAGACCAAGCCGTCGATCACGCCGCGCGACGCGGTCGCGTCGGCCCGGCGGGCCCAGGGAGCGCGGGTGGGGGTGGGCTCAGCGCCCGTCGAGCAGGGCCCGGCGCGACGGCTGCCAGCGCACGCCGAACACGCCCATGCCGAAGTCCAGCGTCACCGCGTGCGTGCGGGCGTGCCGGTCGAGCGACAACGGCTTCGGCGGCGCCACCTCGTTCGCGGCCGAGTCGCCGACGAAGCTCTCCACGTGGTCGGGCGGGCAGGCCGGGTCGAACTCCAGCTCCACCACGTACTGCCGCACCGGTAACCGGAACAGCCGGCAGAAGGTGTGCTCCGGCTCGTTCGCGCCGGTCGGCATGTCGGAGATCTCGTATTCGAGCAGCATCGTCTCGCCCCGTTCGAGGGGCCGGTCGAACAGCAGCTCCGCCACGATCACGTCCCGGGCGTGGTCGGTGAGCACCTGGCCGATGCGGCAGGACCGCAGCGGGCGGATCGTCGGCGACACCGGGCTCGTCGAGGCGCCGTCGAACATCACCACCCAGCGGTCGGCGCCGTTGGCCTCGGCGCGCACCAGCTTGCTGGCGCGCACCATGCGCTGGTCGCCGTAGGCGTCGATGTGCACGACGTCGTGCTGCGAGAGCCGGGTCAGCTTGCTGTCGTGCGTGGTGTCGATCCTGGTCAGCAGCTCCACCGCGGACTCGTTCTCGGACCACAGCTCGCTCAGCGGCGGCGCGTCGTGCGCGGCCTGCCGGGTGCGGCCCCGCGGCCGCGGCGGTCCGAGCAGCGCCGAGAGCGCGCCGTCCGGGATGCCGAGCACGTTCTCCAGCTGTTGCAGCGCGAGCAGCGAATCGGGGCGTTCCGGGCGCCTGCGGCCGGACTGCCAGTAGCTCAGCGCGGTGATGCTCACCGGCGTGCCGCGGGTCTGGAGCCGGTGCTGGATGCGTTCCAGGCTCAGCCTGCTGGCGCGGATCGCCGCGCGCAGCGCCACCTCGAACGGTCCGGTTCGCAGGAGTTCAGCGAGCTCGGGCGATACCGGTGGGGCGGGCTCGCTGCGGACGGCTGTGCGCGACGTGGAACGGATGTCGGTCTTCGGACCGGTCATGGTTACTCCTCGTGTCCGCCGAACTCGCGAACTTACGCTAATGAGTGAGACTCGGGCACGCAACGATCAAGTTTCGGTTCCACGCACCTACTAAAGTGTGAGGCCAATTCGCGCTCTTTGTGTTCGGCCGAGCGTTCTTTGCTCCGCCCGGCCCTCTCCACTTCCCCGAGTGCGCGAACCGGTGCTCGGGGTCTCGACGAGAACGCGCATCCGCCGCACCGGGATTCCGGGCGCCCCGCGCCACGTCGGGAGCGGTCCGCCGAAACCGGCACCGGCGCGCGGAAACCTGCTGGACGGCGCCCCTGCCACGTTGGATAGCCTGGTGCCCCTCACGTCCGCGGTCGCCACCGAGCCGTGCCGCGCCCGGACGTCGCAGCACCGCCGCAGGGCGGTTGTCGCACCAGTCGACCTGAAGAGGAGCTCAGTACCCGTGATGCGCACGCACGAGGCCGGATCGCTTCGCGCCGGTCATGCCGGGCAGTCCGTCACCCTGGCAGGCTGGGTGGCGCGCCGCCGCGATCACGGTGGAGTGATCTTCATCGATCTCCGCGACGCTTCGGGCGTCGCCCAGGTGGTCTTCCGCGAAGGCGAGATGGCCGAGCGCGCCCACCGGCTGCGCGCCGAGTTCTGCGTCCGGATCACCGGTGACGTGGTGCGCAGGCCGGAGGGCAACGAGAACACCGAGATCGGCACCGGCGAGATCGAGGTCTACGCCACCGAGCTCGAAGTGCTCTCCGAGTCCGCCCCGCTGCCGTTCCCGCTGGACGAGCATCTGGAGGTCGGCGAGGAGATCCGCCTCAAGCACCGCTACCTGGACCTGCGCCGCTCCGGCCCGGCCCGGATCATGCGGCTGCGCAGCGACATCAACCGGGTCGCCCGCGAGGTGCTGCACGAGCGCGACTTCGTCGAGATCGAGACGCCGACGATGACCCGCTCCACCCCGGAGGGCGCCCGGGACTTCCTGGTGCCCGCCCGCCTGCAGCCCGGTTCCTGGTACGCGTTGCCGCAGTCGCCGCAGCTGTTCAAGCAGCTGCTCATGGTCGGCGGGATGGAGCGCTACTTCCAGATCGCGCGCTGCTACCGGGACGAGGACTTCCGCGCCGACCGGCAACCCGAGTTCACCCAGCTCGACATCGAGATGAGCTTCGTCGAGCAGGACGACGTCATCGAGCTCGGCGAGCGGATCGTCGCGGGCCTGTGGAAGCTCATCGGGCACGAGATCCCGCTGCCGATCCCGCGGATGACCTACGCGGACGCGATGGCCCGCTACGGCAGCGACAAACCGGACCTGCGCTTCGGGCTGGAGCTCACCGAGCTCACCGAGTACTTCGCCGACACCCCGTTCCGGGTGTTCCGCGCGCCGTACGTCGGCGCGGTCGTCATGCCGGGCGGCGGCAGCCAGCCGCGGCGGCAGCTCGACGCCTGGCAGGACTGGGCGAAGCAGCGCGGCGCGAAGGGCCTGGCCTACGTGCTGGTCGGCGAGGACGGCACCCTGTCCGGTCCGGTCGCCAAGAACCTCTCCGACGCCGAGCGCGACGGCCTGGTCGCGGCGGTCGGCGCGAACCCGGGCGACTGCGTGTTCTTCGCCGCGGGCGAGCGGTCCCCGTCGCGCGCGCTGCTGGGCGCCGCGCGGCTGGAGATCGGCGAGCGCTGCGGGCTCATCGACCACGACGCGTGGTCGTTCGTCTGGGTGGTGGACGCGCCGATGTTCGCGCCGATCGCCGACAGCGACGACGTTGCGGTGGGCAGCGGCCGCTGGACCGCGGTGCACCACCCGTTCACCGCGCCGAACGCCGACTGGGCGGAGACGTTCGACGAGGACCCGGAGCACGCGCTGGCCTGGGCCTACGACATCGTCTGCAACGGCAACGAGATCGGCGGCGGCTCCATCCGCGTGCACCGCGCGGACGTGCAGGAACGGGTGTTCTCGGTGCTGGGCATCTCCGAGGAGCAGGCGCAGGAGAAGTTCGGCTTCCTGCTCGACGCGTTCAAGTTCGGCCCGCCGCCGCACGGCGGCATCGCGCTCGGCTGGGACCGGATCTGCATGCTGCTGGCCGGTGCGGACTCGCTGCGCGAGGTCATCGCCTTCCCGAAGAGCGGCGGCGGTTTCGACCCGCTGACCTCCGCGCCCGCGCCGATCACGGCCGAGCAGCGCAAGGAGGCCGGGGTGGACGCGAAGCCGGCCGCGAAGGGCGCGGACCCGGTGCCGACGGAGAAGCTCACCGAGAAGCAGAGCTGACCCGGCAGCCGCCGGACCGGGAACCGAGGGCGGGGGGGTGCTGCGCGGAGCAGCACGGCCCCGTTCTTCGTCCGGCGGAGCATGTCGCGCGCGAATCCATGCAACGCGAGCCCGCCTCGCTTCCGTCGGGATGACGTGGGAACGCCGGACCGGTGCGCGACGGTCTCGCGGGTCCGGTTCCGGTACCCGTCGGCGTGAGTGGGGTACGGCCGAACGAGCACGTGCGGTGCGCGCGCCACTACCTGCGGTGGCGCACTTGACCGGTCTTGCCCGTTCGGGTTCAGGTTGTGGGGGTAGTGTCTGGAGACGATGAGCGTGGAGATCACTTCCGGCCCTCCGGAGGTCCGTGTGCCCGCCAGCACCACGGTGACCGATACCGTCGGCACCGCCGAAGCCGTGCTCAGCAAGCGCATGGGAGCCCCGGTCCGCCTCGCCGACGCCGAGGACCTCGGTGGCAGCGAGCGTTCCGTCGTGCTTCGCGTGCGGGTCGCCGAGACGCCGTACGAGCTGCCGCGGACCCTGGTGCTCAAGCACTACGGGGAATGCCCGGAGGAGGCCCGCTCGGACCCGTTCGCGCACGAAGCGGCGAGCTGCCAGCTCGCGACCGCGCTGCCCCCGGAGATCCGCGTCGGTCCCGAGCTGATCGCGCACGACGCCGATCGCCGGTTGCTGGTGCTGGAGGACCTGGGACGCGGTTCCACGCTCGCGGACGTGCTGTTCGGCGAGGACCCGCGGGCCGCGGAGCGGGCGCTGCTGGCGTGGGCGCGGGCGCTGGGCCGCCTGCACACGACGCTGGCCGGCCGGGAGGCGGACTTCGAGGCGCTGATGCGCCGGGTGGGCGCCAAGTCCTGCGCGGACCCGGTGGCCGAGGACATCGTGCGTTCGCTGGAAGACCTGCCGGGCCTGATCGAGCAGTCGCTGGGCGTGCCCACGCCGCCGGAGGTCTCGGCCCGGCTGCAGTCGGCGGCGGAGCTGCTGAACCAGAGCCGCTACCGCTCGTTCAGCCCGTCGGACATCTGCCCGGACAACAGCCTCGTGACCGGGACCGGGGTGCGGTTCCTGGACTTCGAGTGGGGCTGCGTGCGGGACGTGGCGCTGGACGCGGCCTACCTGCAGTACCCGTTCCCGTCGTCCTGGTGCTCGTACTCGCTGCCGGAGAACCTGGCGGACGGGATGCTGGCGACCTGGCGGTCGGAGATCGCCGAGGTGTGGCCGGAGCTGGACGACGACGAGGTGCTGCTGCCCCGCCTGTTCGACGCGCAGGTGCTGTGGGTGTGGGTCTCGACGTGGTGGTTCCTGCCCCGCACGGGCGAGTCGGACCGGCCGATCGACCTGCACATGCCGTCACCGCGGCGGAGCACGGCGCTGGTGGACCGCTGGCGCAAGCTGCGCGACGACGCGGTGGAGTGCGGTGAGCCGGGGTTGGCCGGCTACGCGTCCTCGATGGTCGACGCCTTGGTGGAGCGGTTCGGGGCCGGCGCGCTGCAGCTGCTGCGCTACCCGGCGTTCCGCGACGAGGAGAAGTGACCCGTTCTTCCGCGGCCCCGCGCACCGATCCCGGTGCCCGGGGCCGTTCCACGTCGCCGTGATCCCGACGTCACGTGCTGGACATCCGGATTTCGTTGAGATCTCATCGAAGTGAAACGTGCGTCCGCTCGATGCCACTCGAACGGGTCCACGTTTCGGATTCGACTCCGGACAGGTAGCGGAACGTGCATGTCGAGCGCTCTTCCTGCGTCTTATCGGGTGGGTCGGCTGTGCGCATTAATCTTTCTTCATCTTTGGGGCGATGATCACCCTTGCATTTATACTGGGTGAGTCGGATACGTTGTGTCGAGCAACCGGTGGACGCGCCCCTCCTGAAGCGGGAGCGCCCCGGGCGCGGACATCGGAGCGAATGCTCGCCGCGATGGCGCGAGCGCCTTCCGGATGGACGTACCGATCGGGCACCGTCGCCCCCACCCCCTCGGCCGCAGGCCGCCACCGCACGCCGTTCCAGGAGGCATGATGCGCATCAGGATCGTGAGAGCAGGAGTGTTCCTGCTGTTCACGGTTCTGCTCGCCGTCGTCGTGCCGTTCCAGTCGACGCTGTGCGCGGAACTGGCGGTGCGCAACACCTCCGAGATCAAGACGAACGAGATCAAGGAGCACAGCGAGAAGCTGCGCCAGCGCCCGGCGGCGTCCTCGCCGTCGCGGCGCGAGGTCCGGGAGCCGGAGCCGCGGGAGCTGCTGCCGAGGGCCTTCCGCGAGGACATCGCCGCGCGGCACACCCCCGCCACCTCCCGATCCGGCGGGCACGCGTGCTCGCAGCGCGACGCGCAGTGCGTCCGGGAGAGACACGCGCCGGCAGTGCTGCAGGTCTACCGGCACTGATCGGTGTTCCAGGAACGGAACACCGAAGGCCCGTGATCTCTTCAGACGCTCAGTGAGGCGGCGCAATGAACTTCGAACACCTGGTGGACCACGCGCGTCGGCATCCGCGCACGATCCCCGAAGCACACCGCCGGGAACTCGCCTCCGGGCAGCAGCCGGTGGCATTGTTCATCACCTGTTCCGATTCGCGGGTGATGCCCTCCCGCATCACCGGGGCCGAACCCGGAAAGCTTTTCGAATTGCGCACCGCGGGGAACGTGGTGCCGCACTACGTCCCGGATTCCGCGTCCAGTGAAATGGCGACGATCGAGTACGCCGTGCTGCAACTGCGCGTTCCGGAGATCGTGGTCTGCGGGCATTCGCACTGCGGTGCCGTGACCGCGAAGTGCGTGGCCGGGTGCGGCCTGGAACAGCTGCCGGCGCTGCGCTCCTGGCTGGGCACCGGCGAACCGCCGCGGACCGCGCCGGTCGGGCCCGACCCGGCGGTGCGCTCCGAGAGCAAGGCCCACGTCCGGGAACAGCTGGACACGCTGTTCGAGTACCCGTTCATCCGGGACCGCGTGGCGCAGGGCGATCTGCGGGTGCACGGGTGGTTCTACGAGATCGACACCGGTCTCGTGTTCCGCAGCCCGGATCGCACCCCGGATTCGCCCGCCGACGTGGACTTCCTGCCGCTGTGATCGCGGCCGCGCACCGGCGCGCGGTCCACGCGGCGTTCGGCGCGATTCGCTGACCCGAACACATCAATGCGGACCCGCCCGGGTGCGCGTCCGGAAACGGCGCGCACCGGTGGATCCGCGATCCGGCGTCCCGCGGTTCCGCGGACCGCCGGTCTTCCCCGAGCGGAACGGGCGCGGCCGCGTGCCGCGCGGAGGTCCCGCGGTGATCCCGCGGAGTTCGCGCGCCACGGCCGCCGCCCGCCGCTCAGCGCCCGCCCGCGTCCGCGCGGTCGCGGGCGTCTCCTCCCGACATCGATGGAGTGCATCGTGACCACTCAGACCAACGCGTCCGCCGAGCGGCGCACCGGTTCCGGAGTTCCGCAGTGGCCGAAGGGGACCTTCGGCGCCGACCTCGGCGCGTCCCTGGTGGTGTTCCTGGTGGCGCTGCCGCTGTGCGTCGGCGTCGCCGTCGCCTCCGGCGTGCCCGCCGAGCTGGGCATCATCACCGGTGTCATCGGCGGCATCGTGGTGGGCCTGCTGCCCGGCAGCACCATGCAGGTCAGCGGTCCGGCCGCGGGCCTGACCGTGCTGGTCGCCTCGGCGGTGTCCGAACACGGCCTCGGCACGCTCGGGGTGATCGTGCTCGGGGCCGGGCTGATGCAGATCGTGATGGGCATCGGCCGCATCGGCACCTGGTTCCGGGCGATCTCGCCCTCGGTCGTGCAGGGCATGCTGGCCGGCATCGGGCTCGTGATCATGCTCGGCCAGCTGTACCCGGTGGGCGGGCTGGAGCAGCCCGCGCACACCGCGGAGAAGTTCGCGGGGCTGCCGGGCCTGGTCGCGGCCATGTTCACCACCCCGCAGGGGCTGGCCGGGCTCGGCGCCACCGTCGTCACCCTGGTGATCCTGTTCGGCTGGCAGAAGATGCCGGAGAAGGTGCGCGGCATCCCCGCCGCGCTGGTCGCCGTCGTCGCGGTCAGCGCCGGAGTGTGGGTGCTGGGCCTGCCGCTGAAGATGACCGAGGTCGGCTCGCTGCTGGAGACCATCAACATCCCCACCGGCGAGGCGTGGGCCGCCGCCATCACCCCCGCGGTGATCGGCTCCATGATCACGTTCGCGCTGATCGCCTCCGCGGAGAGCCTGTTCAGCGCGGCCGCCGTGGACCGCATGCACGACGGCCCGAAGACGCAGTACAACAAGGAGCTCATCGCCCAGGGCGCGGGCAACGCGGCCTGCGGTCTGCTGGGCGCGCTGCCGATGACCGCGGTGATCGTCCGGTCCGGCGCCAACGTGCGGGCCGGGGCGAAGACGAAGGCGTCCCGCGTGCTGCACGGCGTGTGGTTGCTGCTGTTCGTGGTGGCGCTGCCCGGGCTGCTCGGCTTCATCCCGACGGCGGTGCTGGCGGCGCTGCTGATCCAGGCGGGCTGGAAGCTGCTGGAGCTGAACAAGGTCGTCGAGATGCTGCGGACGAACCGGCCCGAGGCGCTGGTGCTGGTGCTGACCGCGGTGATGATCGTGTCCACCGACCTGCTCATCGGCACGCTGATCGGCCTCGGCGCCGCGGTCGTGAAGACCGCCTTCGACGTGTCGCGGCTGTCGGTGACGGAGGAGGAGCACGACGACGGGCACCTGCGCCTGGAGCTCGGCGGCAACGCCACCTTCCTGCGGCTGCCCAGGCTGCTGGAGCGGCTGGAGAACGTGCCCGCGGACAAGAGCGTGCACCTGGATCTGAGCACGGTGCGGCACCTGGACCAGGCCTGCCACCAGGCGGTGCAGAACTGGGTCGCGCAGCGCGAGCGGGACAACGCCCGCACCGAGGTGGCCATGCCCGCGGGCGTGCGCTGACCCCGGCCGTCCGAGCGCCGCGCCGGAGGTGCCCCGACCGGGCACCTCTGGCGCGCCCGCGTCGGGGGTCCCGGGTAGCGTCGGCGGGGTGAGCGACGGGCTGTTCGACGAGGGGTTGTTCGGCGCCGAGACCGAGGACCGCGCCGGGGAGAAGCTGGCCGAGAACGCGCCGCTGGCGGTGCGGATGCGGCCCCGGTCGCTGGACGAGGTCCTCGGGCAGGGGCACCTGCTGGGCGCGGGCGCGCCGCTGCGCAGGCTGGTGGAGGGCGCGGCCCCCGCGTCGATCCTGCTGTACGGCCCGCCCGGCACCGGCAAGACGACGCTGGCGAACCTGGTGTCCCGCGCGACGGGCCGCCGCTTCGTGGCGCTCTCGGCGCTGTCGTCCGGGGTGAAGGAGGTGCGCGCCGTCATCGAGGAGGCGCGCCGCCGCCTCGGCCGCTCCGGTGAGGCGACGGTGCTGTTCATCGACGAGGTGCACCGGTTCTCCAAGACCCAGCAGGACGCGCTTCTGGGCGCGGTCGAGGACCGCACGGTGCTGCTGGTGGCCGCGACCACCGAGAACCCGTACTTCTCCGTGGTGGCCCCGCTGCTGTCCCGCTCCCTGGTGCTGCAGCTGCGCAGCCTCGACGAGGACGACGTGCGGGAGCTGGTGCGCCGCGCGGTCGCCGAGGAGCGCGGGCTGGCCGGGGAGCTGGAGCTCGCCGACGACGCGCTGGAGCACCTGGTGGCGCTGGCCGGCGGGGACGCGCGCCGTGCGCTGACCGCGCTGGAGGCGGCTGCCGAGTCCGCCGCGTCCACCGGTTCCGGCCGGATCGACCTGGCCACCGTGGAGGCCACGGTGAACCGGGCCGCGGTGCTCTACGACCGGGGCGGGGACCAGCACTACGACGTGGTGAGCGCGTTCATCAAGTCCATCCGCGGCTCCGACGTGGACGCCGCGCTGCACTACCTGGCCCGCATGGTGGAGGCGGGGGAGGACCCGCGGTTCATCGCCCGCCGCCTGGTGGTGCACGCCAGCGAGGACGTCGGGATGGCCGACCCGACGGCGCTGCAGGCCGCGGTTGCCGCCTCGCAGGCCGTGCAGTTCATCGGGATGCCGGAGGGCAGGCTGGCGCTGGCGCAGGCCACGATCCACCTGGCGACCGCGCCGAAGTCGAACGCGGTGATCACGGCGATCGACGCGGCGATGGGCGACGTGCGCGCGGGGCAGGCCGGCCCGGTGCCGCCGCACCTGCGCGACGGGCACTACGCGGGCGCGCAGAAGCTCGGCAACGCCAAGGGATACCGCTACCCGCACGACCGCGCGGAGGGCGTGCTGGAGCAGCAGTACGCGCCGGACGAGCTCGTCGGCACCGACTACTACGAGCCGACGGTGCGCGGCGCCGAGCGGGTGCTGGCCGAGCGGGTCCCGAAGTTGCGCGGCATCGTCCGCGGCGGGTGAGCCGCAGCGCAGGAACCAAGCCATCAGCATCGAAGGAGCCGCCGTGCGGATCGTCGTGACCCGGAACCTCCCCGAACCTGCCGTGGCGCTGCTGCGCACCGCGGGCGAGGTGCACGTCTGCGAGCGGGACCGGGCGCTGGACCCGGCGGACCTGCGCCGGGTGGTGGCCGGGGCCGACGCGGTCGTGGCGATGCTCGGCGACCGGGTGGACGGCGCGTTCGCCGACGCCGCCGGACCGCAGCTCAAGGTCGTTGCGAACGTGGCCGTCGGCTACGACAACGTGGACGTGCCCGAGCTGACCGGCCGTGGCGTCACCGTGACGAACACGCCCGGGGTGCTGACCGACGCCACCGCCGATCTCGCGTTCGCGCTGGTGCTGATGGCGACCCGCAGGCTCGGGGAGGGGGAGCGGCTGATCCGCTCCGGCACGCCGTGGTTCTTCCACCTGGGGTTCATGCTGGGCACGGGCTTGCAGGGCAAGACGCTGGGGATCATCGGCCTCGGCGGGATCGGGCAGGCCGTGGCCCGCCGGGCGCGCGCGTTCGGCATGCGCATCGCCTACTCCGGGCGTCGCCGGGTGGCCGCCGGGGTGGAGGCCGAGCTCGACGCCCGGTTCCTGCCGCAGGACGAGCTGCTGCGGGAGTCCGACGTGATCTCGCTGCACTGCCCGCTGACCGAGCAGACCCGGCACCTGATCGACGCGGCGGCGCTGGCCGCGATGAAGCCGTCCGCGGTGCTGGTCAACACCAGCCGCGGCCCGGTGGTGGACGAGGCTGCGCTGGCCGCGGCGCTGCGCGCGGGCCGGATCGCGGCGGCCGGGCTGGACGTGTTCGAAGAGGAACCGGCCGTGCACCCGGAGCTGCTGGAGCTGGACAACGCGGTGCTCGTCCCGCACCTGGGCTCGGCGACCGAGGAGACGCGCACGGCGATGGCCGAGCTCGCCGCGCGCAACGTGGTCGGCGTGCTGACCGGGAACGGCCCGGTCACCCCGGTGGCGGCTTGACCGTCGGACGCGCCGACGAACCGGAAGCGCTCGCCCGGGGGTGGCACGGTAACGTGACGCGCGATCAAGACACCGGCGAATCCTCGTCGGTGGCAGGAAAACCACGTGGAAACCGGGAGGGCACGTGACGCCCACGCAGATCGCCGCGCTGATCGTCGCGGGCGCGTTCGTGCTGCTGGTCGTGCTGCTGGCGATCCCGCTGGTCAAGCTCGGCCGAACGCTGGACGAGGCGACCGTCGCGATCCGCAAGGCGCACGAGAACACCGATCCGCTGTTCACCGGGGCCAACTCGACCCTGACGCACGTCAACACCCAGCTGGAGCGGGTGGACGGCATCACGGCCAACGCCAAGACGGTCAGCGGCAACGTCTCGGCGTTGTCGTCGCTGTTCACGGCTACACTGGGTGGCCCGTTGGTGAAGACCGCGGCCTTCTCGTACGGGGTGAGCAAGGCTCTCCGAGCTCGCCGCAAGCGCAAGGAAGAGCCGTGGGGCAAGCACTCCCGCCGCAAGGGAGGACGCAAGTGAGGCGGATGTTCTGGTTCGGGGCCGGTATCGCCGCAGGCGTGTTCGTGACCCGCAAGGTCAACGAGACCGCCCGCAAGGCGACCCCGAGCGGCGTCGCCGAACAGCTCGGCGGCGCCATGCGCGAACTCGCGGGAGCCGTCGGCTCGTTCGGTGCGGACGTGCGCGCCGGGATGAGCGAACGGGAGCAGGAGCTGCAGGACGTCGTCGACGGCACCTCGGTGCCCCGCCGGCCGTCCGAGCCTCGCGCGATCGACGCTCGACCGGCGGAAGGCCGGGTGCGCCCGGCCGGTGATGGTGTGCGCGCACCGGCTCGGCGAGATCGCCGGGCGGAGCGCTGAACGGCGGGCGTTCCGGGGAACCGGTGCGGCCCGTCCCGGCCCGCCGGTAGCGGACCGCCCCCGGTTCCCCG
>NZ_JAIUJZ010000253.1:0-11755 GCF_020176775.1 Saccharopolyspora sp. 6M | reverse complement strand
GGATCACCGGGCGCCAACCGGCCGGAGGGGTTCGCCACCGCGGGCCGCCGCCTGCTCGGGCTGCTGCGGCCCGAACGCCCGCTGCTGGACGCGGTGCTGGTGCTGGCCGTGGTGAGCGTGCTGCTCAGCGTCCTCGGACCCCGCTACCTCGGGAAGGCCACCGACCTCGTCGTCGCGGGCGGGGTCGGTGGTGGCGGCGTCGACTTCGGGGCCGTCGGCACCGTGTTGCTCGTGGCGCTGGGGGTGTACCTCGGCTCCTGGCTGTTCGGCGTCGCCCAAGCCCGGCTGATCAACGGCGCCGTGCAGCGCACCGCCAGCCGGTTGCGCCGCGACGCGGAGGAGAAGCTGGCGAAGCTGCCGGTGAGCCACTTCGACCGCCAGTCCCGCGGCGAGGTGCTCAGCCGGGTCACCAACGACATCGACAACGTCGGGCAGTCGCTGCAGCAGACGTTCTCGCAGGTGATCACCTCGGTGCTGACCATCCTCGGCGTGCTGGCCGTGATGTTCTTCATCTCCCCGCTGCTGGCGGTGTTCGCCCTGGTCAGCATCCCGATCTCGGCGCTGGTCACCATCCTGATCGGCAAGCGCGCGCAGCCGCAGTTCGCGGCGCAGTGGAAGAGCACCGGCGAGCTCAACGGGCACGTCGAGGAGATGTACACCGGGCACGCCACCATCAAGGCGTTCGGCCGCGGCCGCGAAGCCGCCGAGATCTTCCGGCAGCGCAACGAGGCGCTGACCAAGGCCTCGTTCCGCGCGCAGTTCCTGTCCGGCGTGATCCAGCCGAGCATGATGTTCCTGAGCAACCTGAACTACCTGCTCGTCGCCGTCGTCGGCGCGCTGCGGGTGTCGGCCGGGGCGTTGACCATCGGTGACGTGCAGGCGTTCGTGCAGTACTCGCGGCAGTTCAGCCAGCCGCTCACCCAGGTCGCGAGCATGGCGAACCTGGTGCAGTCCGGCCTGGCCTCCGCCGAACGGGTCTTCGCGCTGCTCGACGCGCCCGAGCAGGACCCGTCCCCGGACCTGGCGCCGAAGACCGAACGCCCTCGGGGCCGCGTCGAGTTCGAGCACGTCGCGTTCCGCTACGACCCGGCCGAACCGCTGATCGAGGACCTGTCGCTGGTCGCCGAACCCGGTGCCACCGTCGCCATCGTCGGTCCCACCGGCGCGGGCAAGTCCACGCTGGTCAACCTGCTGATGCGGTTCTACGAGATCACCGGTGGCCGGATCACCCTCGACGGCGAGGACACCAGCGCCATGTCCCGGGAACGGCTGCGCGCCGCCACCGGCATGGTGCTGCAGGACACCTGGCTGTTCGGCGGCACCATCGCGGAGAACATCGCCTACGGCAAGCAGAACGCCACCCGCGAGGAGGTCGTGGCCGCCGCGAAGGCCGCGCACGTCGACCACTTCGCCCGCAGCCTCCCGGACGGCTACGACACCGTCATCGACGACGAGGGTACCGGGGTCAGCGCGGGGGAGAAGCAGCTGATCACCATCGCTCGCGCGTTCCTCGCGGACCCGGCGATCCTCATCCTCGACGAGGCGACCAGCTCGGTGGACACCCGCACCGAGGCCCTGATCCAGCGCGCCATGGCCACGCTGCGGACCGGCCGCACCGCGTTCGTCATCGCGCACCGGCTGTCGACCATCCGCGACGCCGATGTGATCCTGGTGATGGAGCGCGGCGCCATCGTCGAGCAGGGCACCCACGACGAACTGGTCGCGGCGGGCGGCGCCTACGCGCGGCTGCACCGGGCCCAGTTCACCGGTCCGGCCGAAGTGGACTGACGCACCGACGGGAGGGTCATGAGCAGTGCGGGGATCGTCGACGAGCCGGTGCTCATCACCGGTGGCGGGCGCGGGCTCGGGGCCGCCCTGGTGCGGGCGTTCGCCGAGCAGGGCGCCCGCGTCCTGATCGACTACCGGCGCAGCCGGGACGCGGCGGAGGAGCTCGCCGCGAGCATCGGCTCGGACCGGGCGCTGGCCGTGCGGGCCGACGTCACCGACGAGCGGCAGGTCGCCGACCTGTTCACCGCCGGCCGGGAGCACTTCGGCGCGCCGGTGGGGACCGTGGTGAACAACGCGCTCGCCGACTTCTCCTTCAACGGCGACCAGCGCTCCCCGGCGGACCGGATCCGCTGGGACGAGTTCGCCGCGCAGTTCGACGGCACGGTCCGGGGCGCGCTGCACGTCGCCCAGGCCGCGCTGCCGGGGATGCGGGAACGCGGCGGCGGCCGGATCGTCAACATCGGCACCAACCTGTTCCAGCACCCCGTGGTGCCCTACCACGACTACACGGCGGGCAAGGCCGCGCTGCTGTCGCTGACCCGCACCCTCGCCGCCGACCTCGGCCCGGACGGGATCCTGGTGAACATGGTCTCCGGCGGGCTGCTGCGCACCACCGACGCCAGCGCCGCCACGCCCGCCGCGGTCTTCGACGGGATCGCCGCGAGCACCCCGCTGCGGCGGGTCGTCACCCCGGCGGAGTTCGCCGACGCGGTGCTGTTCTTCGCCTCCCGGTGGTCCCGCGCGGTCACCGGGCAGAACCTCGTCGTCGACGGCGGTCTCGTCAACGGCTGACGTCGCACCGGCTTCCGCCGCGAGGGCCGGTCACCCGGTGAACCAGGTGGGGACGAGGTGGCGGAAGCGGCCCGGCGGGAGGTTCCCGGCGCCCGAGGGGAGTGCGCCGACGACGGGGGCTCCGGTGACGCGGGGAAGTTCGGCGAGGTTGCACCGCTCGGCCTGGCCGAGCTCGGCGGGCACCGAACCGAGCACCAGGACGGGATCCAGGCCGCGGGAGCGCAGCGCGCCGACCGCGAGCTCGGTGTGGTTGAGCGTGCCCAGGCCCAGCCGGGTCACCAGCACCACCCGCACCGGGTGGTCCCGGGCGAGCTCGGCGGCCAGGTCCAGCACCGTGCCGCCCGCGGTGTCGAGGCGCACCAGCACCCCGCCGGCCCCTTCCACGATCACCTGGTCGCGCGCGCGGGCGAGCTCGCGGATGCGGTCGGCGTGCGCGGCCACCGGCGGGATCTCCGCGCCGCGCAACCGGGCCGCGGTGTCCGGTGCGAGCGGGTCGGCCAGCCGCACCAGCTCGGCGACCGCGCATCCGGCGAGCGCGCGCACCACGTCCACGTCCGGTTCGTCGGTGCCGACCCCGGTCTGCGCGGGTTTCACCACGAGCGTCCCCGGCCCGGAGCGGGCGGCGAGCGCCGCGGTCGTCACGGTCTTGCCGACCCCGGTGTCGGTCCCGGTCACCACGGTGATCACGCGGTCCGCCGCCCTGCCGCGCGCTGCTCGTCGACGACCCGGGCGAGCACGTCGACCGCGCGCGACCAGTCCGCGTCGTCGAGCGCGGCGGAGGTGGTGGCGCGCAGCCGGGACACCCCGTCCGGTACCGACGGCGGCCGGAAGCACCCGACGCGGACCCCGGCGGCCAGCACCGCGGCCTGCGCGGCGAGCGCGCACCGCGGCGACGGCATCGGCACCGACAGCACCGCGCCCGCCGAGGGCGGCACGCCGAGCCGCGCGGCCAGTTCCGCGCCCCGCCGGTGGACCAGCGACGGCAGCTCGGGCTCCCGCCGCAGCACGCGCAGCGCGGCCAGTGCCCCTGCCGTCGGCGCCGGTGCCAGCGCGGTGTCGAAGATGAACGGGCGGGCCCGGTTGACCAGGTGGTCGACCAGCGCGGCCGAGCCGAGCACCGCGCCGCCCATCGCGCCGAACGACTTGGACAGCGTCGCGGTCAGCACCACGTGCGGGTGCCCGGCCAGTCCGTGCGCGTGCACCAGTCCGCGCCCGCCGCTCCCGGCCACGCCGAGGCCGTGCGCCTCGTCGACGACGAGCAGCGCGTCGTGCTCGGCGCACACCGCGGCCAGTTCCGGCAGCGGCGCCGCGTCCCCCAGCACCGAGAAGATCGATTCGGTGAGCACCAGCGCCCGCCGCGACCCGGCCGCGGCCAGCGCCGCGCGGATCGCGGCCACGTCGTTGTGCGCCACCACCTCGATCGCCGCCCGGGACAGCCGCGCGGCGTCGATCAGCGAGGCGTGCGCGTGCGCGTCGGAGACGACCAGCGCGTCCTTCCCGGCCAGGGCGGTGACCGCGGCCAGGTTGGCCTGGTAGCCGGTGGAGAGCACCAGCGCCGATTCCCGGCCCGTGAAGCCGGCGAGCTCCCGCTCCAGTTCGGCGTGCAGCGTCGTGGTGCCGGTGACCAGCCGCGACGCGCCCGAGCCTGCGCCCCACTCCCAGCCGGCAGCGGCGGCGGCGCGCCGCACCTCCAGGTGGCGGCGCAGGCCCAGGTAGTCGTTGCCCGCGAGGTCCAGCAGCTCGTCGTCGGCCGGCCGCGGCCGCAGCTCGCGCTGCAACCCGGCGCGCTCCCGCTCGGCCCGCTGCGCGGCGAGCCAGCCGTCCCAGCCGCTCATCCCGCCTCCGCCGCGGCGGCGATGGCGGTGCACACGGCCGCGATGTCCGCGTCGTCGCACACGTACGGCGGCATGGTGTAGATCAGGTCCCGGAACGGCCGCAGCCACACCCCGTGCGCCAGCGCCGCCTCGGTCGCCCGCGCCACGTCCACCTGGTGGTCCAGCCGCACTACTCCGACCGCGCCCAGCACCCGCACCTCGGCGGCCGGAATCCGGTGCAGCGCCTGCAATCCCGCGCCGATCCGCCGCACCTGCGCCGACCAGTCCGAAGTGGACAGCAGGTCCAGGGAGGCGCAGGCGACCGCGCACGCCAGCGGGTTCCCCATGAACGTCGGGCCGTGCATGAGCGCCCCCGACTCGGAGGCGGACACGCCCCGCGCCACCTCGGTGGTGCACACCGCCGCGGCCAGCGACAGGTAGCCGCCGGTGAGCGCCTTGCCGACGCACACCACGTCCGGGCGCACCCCGGCGGCGTCGGCGGCGAAGAAGTGCCCGGTGCGCCCGAACCCGGTGGCGATCTCGTCGAAGATCAGCACGAGCCCGTGCTCGTCGGCGACCTCCCGGAACACCCGCAGGCAGGCGGGGGAGTACGGCCGCATCCCGCCCGCGCCCTGCAGCAGCGGTTCGACGACGAGCCCGGCGAGCCGGTCGGTGTGCTCGGCGGCGAGCGCCCGGAACCGCTGCGCCCACGCCGGAACCTCGGCGTCGTGATCCGGTGGCCGGTCGCCGAACACCTGCGGCGGCAGCAGCCCGGACCACATCGAGTGCATGCCGCCCACCGGATCGCACACGCTCATGCAGTCGAAGGTGTCTCCGTGGTAGCCGCCGCGGACGGTGAGGAACCGGTTCCGGCCGGGCCGCCCGGTGCCGCGCTGGTGCTGCAACGCCATCTTCATCGCCACTTCCACCGCCACCGAACCGGAATCGGCGAGGAAGACGTGGTCGAGCCCGGTGAGCTCCACGAGCCGTCCGGCGAGTTCGACCGCCGGTTCGTGGGTGAGGCCGCCGAACATGACGTGCGACATCCGATCGACCTGGCGGCGCACCGCCTCGTCCAGCACCGGGTGCCGGTAGCCGTGCACCGCCGACCACCAGGAGGACATCCCGTCCACCACCGGCCCGATCCCGTCCAGGGTGATCCTGCTGCCCGCCGCGCCGGTGACCAGCCGCGTCGGCGCCGGATCGGTCATCGAGGAGTACGGGTGCCACAGCTGCGCCCGGTCCTGCCGGAGCAGCGCGCCGCCGGCCGCGGTCACGCGTTCGGCAGCACGTCGGTGCCCGCGCCGCGGCGGCGGATCGCGGGTTCGGCCCGCTGCGCGAGGTCCTGCTCGGAACCGAGCACCACGAACCCGCCGTCGCGGATCAGCTCCAGGTCCCGTTCCGCCTCCTGCCCCTCGGAGGTCAGGTAGTCGCCGAGGAAGATCGAGTTCGCCAGGTGCAGCGCGATCGACTGCACCGACCGCAGGTGCAGCTCGCGGCCGCCCGCGATGCGGATCTCCCGGTCCGGGCACACGAACCGCGCCATCGCCAGCACCAGCAGGCAGCGGGTGGGGGTGAGGTCCCAGGTGTGCTGGAACGGGGTGCCGTCGAACGGGATCAGGAAGTTCACCGGGATCGAGTCGGAGTCCAGCTCGCGCAGCGCGAACAGCGCTTCGACCAGTTGCTCGTCGGTTTCGCCGAGCCCGGCGATCAGCCCGGAGCAGGGGGAGAGCCCGGCGTCCTTCGCGCGCTGCACGGTGTCGACCCGGTCGGCGTAGGTGTGGGTCTGCACGATCTCGGCGTGGTGGCTCTCGGCGGTGTTGATGTTGTGGTTGTAGGCGTCGACCCCGGCGTCCTTGAGCCGCTGCGCCTGGCCGTCCTTGAGCAGCCCGAGGCAGGCGCAGACCTCCACGTCCGGGTGCTGCCGCTTCAGCGCGCCCGCCAGGTCGGCGACCTTGTCGACGTCCCGGTCGGACGGTCCGCGCCCGGAGGCGACCAGGCACACCCGGCAGGCGCCGCCGTGCAGGCCCGCCGCGGCCTGGTCGAGCGCGGCGTCCTGGGACAGCCACGAGTACTTGAGGATGGGCGCGCTGGAACCGAGCGCCTGCGAGCAGTAGTTGCAGTTCTCCGGGCACAGCCCCGATTTCAGGTTCACCAGGTAGTTGACCTTCACGGTGTTGCCGAAGTGCGCGCGGCGCAGCCGGCCCGCGGCGGCCACCACGTGCAGCAGCTCGGCGTCGGCGGCGCGCAGCACCGCGAGCGCGTCGTCGGGGGTGGCCGGGCTGCCCGCGAGGATCGCGTCGGCGAGCCCATCGAAGTCGCTGGTCATCGCTGCTCCAGAGGTCGGCGACCTGAACACCGTTCAGGTGAACGGCGTTCAGGTTAGACTGGAGGGGTAGGACCGTCAAACGGGAGGAACCGGGTGCGCTACCACCGCGGCGACGTCATCGACCGCGCCCTCGCGGTCCTCGACGAGTACGGGCTCGAATCGCTGACCATGCGGCGGCTGGCCGTCGAACTCGGCGTGCAACCCAGCGCGCTCTACCACCACGTGCCGAACAAGCAGACGCTGCTGGCCGCGGTCGCCGACGAGATCGTGCGCCGCGGGCGGCGGCCGCACCGCGCCCGGCGGTGGGACGCCCGGGTCGTGGAGATCTGCACCGAACTGCGCGACGCGATGCTCGCCTACCGCGACGGCGCCGAAGTCGTCGCCACCGCGCACACCTTCGGCCTCGGCGAGGACGAACCGGCGGGCAGGTTGCGGACCGCGCTCGCCGACGGGGGCCTGCCCGCCGAGCTGGTCGACATCGCGACCCGCACCTTCCTGCACCTCGTCTTCGGCCACACCAACGAGGAGCAGACCGCGCTGCAGGCCGCCAGCGCGGGGGCCATCGACCGCGAGCCGGGCGGCCACGCCGACTTCGAGCAGAGCCTCGACCTCGTCCTCGACGGCCTCCGCGCCCGTGTTCGTTAGTGGTGCTCGGTTCGGGTAGCACTCGGGTGGCGGAACCTCAGCGGCTTCCTCGCTGCGGGATCGTTTTCGCAGGTGGCTCCGCCACATGCGAAAACGCTGTCCTCGCGAGGAAGCCGCTGAGAACCCGCGGGTGGTCCCGTTGCTCAGGTGGTCTCCGCTCAGCGGCTTCGCCGCTGACAGGAAAACGACACGACCCACCTGGCAGGTTCGAAGGCGGGCGGTGCGCGCGCCGGGTCAGCGGTAGCGGACTTGGAGTTCCTTGATGCCGTTGAGCCAGCCGGAGCGCAGGCGGCGGGGTTCGCCGGCCTTGGCGATGCCGGGCATCCGGTCGGCGATGGCCTGGAAGATGAGGTCGATCTCCAGCCGGGCCAGGTTCGCCCCGAGGCAGTAGTGCGCGCCGGTGCCGCCGAACCCGACGTGCGGGTTGGGGTCGCGGGTGATGTCGAAGCGCTCCGGTTCGTCGAAGACCTCGGGGTCGAAGTTGGCGGAGCTGTAGAACATCGCGACCCGCTCGCCGCGCCCGATCGCCACCCCGTTCAGCTCGGTGTCGGCGAGCGCGGTGCGCTGGAAGGACATCACCGGGGTCGCCCAGCGCACGATCTCGTCGGCGGTGGTGGCGGGGCGCTGCTCCTTGAACAGCTCCCACTGCTCGGGGTGGTCGAGCATGGCGAGCATGCCGTGGGTGATGGCGTTGCGGGTGGTCTCGTTGCCCGCGACCGCGAGCAGCAGCACGAAGAAACCGAACTCGTCGTCGTTGAGCGCGTGCCCGTCCACGTCGGCCTGCACGAGCTTGGTGACGATGTCGTCCATCGGGCAGCCGCGGCGCTGCTCGGCCATGCCCATGCTGTAGCCGAGCAGTTCGGTGGCGGCGGCGGCCGGGTCGATGGAGTACTCGGGGTCGTCGTAGGCGATCATCTGGTTCGACCAGTCGAAGATGTTCTTCCGGTGCTCCTGCGGGACCCCGAGCAGTTCGGCGATGGCCTGCAGCGGGAGTTCGCAGGCGACGTCGGTGACGAAGTCGCCGGTGCTGCCGGTGAGCGCGGTCTCGACGATGCGTTCGGCGCGTTCCCGCAGCGCGTCGCGGAGGCCGTTGATGGCGCGCGGGGTGAAGCCGCGGGCGACGATGCCGCGCAGCTTGGTGTGCTCGGGCGGGTCCATGTTGAGCAGGATGAACCGCTGCATCTCGATCTGCTCGCGGTTCATCTCGGAGGTGAAGCGGGTGATCGCGGTGTTCTCCCAGGAGGAGTACACGTCGCTGCGGCGCGAGACCTCCTTGACCTCGGCGTGCCTGCTCACCACCCAGTAGCCCTCGTCGTCGTAGCCGGCCTTGCCGCGGGGCAGCGGGTTCCACCACACCGGTGCGGTGCGCCGGAGTTCGGCGAACTCGCGCATGGGCAGCCGTTCGGCGTAGAGGTCGGGGTCGGTGAAGTCGAAGCCGGGCGGGATGTGGGGGCAGACCACTGGCAACCTCCTGCGGGCCGCACGGAGACACGAGTCCACGAAAGAGAACTTGTTCTATGTGAAGCGAACCACATCCGATCTGGTTAGTAAACCCCCGTAACAGTGATGATCACGCGGTGCGTCCGGACTCTGCCCCATTACGACGCGCCCCTGCGGCACGACCTTGTCGATAACGAGAACAAGTTCTACATTGAAACTTCCGGTCGTTCATGCCGAAGGGAGACGAACGGTGGGCACTCCGGTGATCGTGGACGCGGCACGCACTCCGATCGGCAGGCGCCGGGGCGCGCTCTCCGGCCTGCACCCCGCGGAACTGCTCGGGACCGCCCAGCGCGGCCTGCTCGACCGGGCCGGCCTCGCCCCGGAACTCGTCGAGCAGGTCGTCGGCGGCTGCGTCACCCAGGCGGGCGCGCAGGCCGGCAACATCACCCGCACCTCCTGGCTGCACGCGGGCCTGCCCGAGACGACCGGCTGCACCACCGTCGACGCCCAGTGCGGCTCGGCCCAGCAGGCCGCGCACCTGGTCGCCGGGCTGATCAGCACCGGTGCCGTGGACGTCGGCATCGCCTGCGGCGTGGAGGCGATGAGCCGGGTGCCGCTGGGCGCCAACATCGGCACCGAGGCGGGACGGCCGCGCCCCGACAGCTGGGACCTCGACCTGCCGAACCAGTACCTGGCCGCCGACCGCATCGCCGAACGGCGCGGCCTGGACCGCGCCGAGGTGGACCTGTTCGGGCTGCGCTCGCAACGGCTCGCCCGCGCCGCCTGGGACGAAGGCCGGTTCGCCCGCGAGATCGTGCCGACCCGCGCCCCCGCCCCCGACGGCGGCACCCACCTGGTCACCCGGGACGAGGGACTGCGCGAGACCAGCGCGGAAGCGCTCGCCGGGCTGAAACCCGTGCTGGACGCCGGATTCCACACCGCGGGCACGGCCTCGCAGATCTCCGACGGCGCCGCCGCGGTGCTGCTCGCCGACGCCGACCGGGCCGCCGCGCTCGGCCTGCGCCCGCGGGCCCGGATCGTCGCGCAGTGCCTCGTCGGTGCCGAGCCGTACTACCACCTGGACGGGCCGGTGCAGGCCACCGCGAGGGTGCTGGAGCGGTCCGGGATGAAGATCGGCGACATCGACCTGTTCGAGGTGAACGAGGCGTTCGCCTCCGTCGTGCTGTCCTGGGCCGCGGTGCACCGGCCCGACCTGGAGCGGGTGAACGTCAACGGCGGCGCCATCGCGCTGGGCCACCCGGTCGGCGCCACCGGGTCCCGGCTGATCACCAGCGCGCTGCACGAACTGGAACGGCGGGACGCGAGCACCGCGCTGATCACGATGTGCGCGGGCGGCGCCCTGTCCACCGGGACCATCATCGAGCGGATCTGAGGCCGTGGACGTCCCGGAGACGGTGCCCGCCGCCCTCGACCTCGCCGCCGAGCGGTTCGCCGAGCGCGCCGCCGTCGTCGATCCGGCGCTGCGGCTGACCTTCCGGGAGCTGCGCGAGCAGGTCCGCGAGCTGGCGGGTTTCCTGCTCGCCGAAGGCGTCCGGGCCGGGGACCGGGTGGCGCTGAACTCGCCGAACACGGGGCACTGGGTGGTGGCGGCGCTGGCCGCGCTGCACGTGGGCGCGGTGCTGGTGCCGATCAACACCCGGTTCACCGCGGCCGAGACCCGCGATGTGCTGGTGCGCAGCTCGGCGAGCGCACTGGTGGTGGCCGACACCTTCCTCGGGCGGGACCGGCTGCGAGAGCTGCGCGCGCAGGGAGGGGAGCCGACCGGCACCCCGGTGTCCGGCCTGCCCGCGCTGCGCACGGTCCTGCGCATCCCGGTGGAGGGCGCCGCGGCACCGCTGCCGCGCTGCGCGGACTGGGCCGAGGCCGGTGACCGCTCGCTCCCGGCCGACCGGGTGGACGAGGCCGCCGCCCGGGTGCGCGGCACCGATCCCAGCGACCTGCTCTACACCTCCGGGACCACCGGGCGCAGCAAGGGCGTGCTCAGCGCGCACCGCCAGGCTCTCGCCGTCGCCGACGCGTGGGCGACCTGCGGGCGCGTCGACGAGGCGGACCGGTACCTGGTGGTGAACCCGTTCTTCCACAGCTTCGGCTACAAGGCGGGCATCCTGGTGTGCCTGCTGCGCGGGGCGGCGATCGTGCCGGTGCCGGTGTTCGACACCCGCGCGGTGCTGGAACTGGTGCACCGCGAGCGGATCACCGTGCTGCCCGGGCCGCCCACCGTCTACCAGTCCATCTTGGACGATCCGGCGCGCGCCGAGCACGACCTCTCCAGCCTGCGGCTGGCCGTCACCGGTGCGGCCTCGGTGCCGCGGGTGCTGGTGGAGCGGATGCAGCGGGAGCTCAGCTTCGACACCGTGCTCACCGCCTACGGGCTGACCGAGGCCGTGGTCGCGACCATGTGCCGCCCGGAGGACGACGACGCGGTGGTCGCCACCACCTGCGGGCGCCCCACCGCCGGCTTCGAACTGCGCATCGCGGGCGCCGACGGCCGCGCCCTGCCCACCGGCGAGGTCGGCGAGGTGCTGCTGCGCGGCCCGAACACGATGCTCGGCTACCGGGACGAACCGGCGCAGACCCGCGCCGCCGTCGACGCGGACGGCTGGCTGCACACCGGCGACCTCGGCCGGGTGGACCGCGCGGGCAGGCTCACCATCACCGACCGGCTCAAGGACATGTACGTCTGCGGCGGGTTCAACGTGTACCCGGCCGAGGTCGAGCAGGCGATCGCGCGGCTGCCCGGCGTCGCCGAGGCCGCGGTGGTCGGCGTGCCCGATGCCCGCCTCGGCGAGGTCGGGAAGGCCTACGTGGTCGCCGCCCCCGGCCACCGGCTCACCGCCGAGGAGGTCCTGGCGCACTGCCGCGAGCACCTCGCCAACTTCAAGCTCCCCCGCCACGTCGAGTTCCGGACCGCCCTCCCCCGCAC
>NZ_JAIUJZ010000252.1:0-11800 GCF_020176775.1 Saccharopolyspora sp. 6M | reverse complement strand
TGCGGGGGGGCCCCTCCGGCCGTTGCCACACACCCCGGCCCACCCGGGGCCCCGCGCGCCGGGGTGAGCGCTCGTTCGGCGGAGTTGTTCCGTCGCACCGCCGCGGCGTGGATACTTCGGGTGCATGGGCGATGACGTTTCGTGGCGGATCAAGCAGGCCAGGGAGCGGGCGGGCATGAGCCGTCCCGTGCTGGGCGGTCTGGTGGGGCGTTCGGCCGAGTGGGTCAAGGCGGTGGAGACCGGACGGCTGCAGACCCCGAAGCTGCACACGCTGATCCGGCTGGCGAAGGCTCTCGACATCGCCGATCTCGCCGAGCTCACCGGGAACCACGACCCGGTTCAGGTCTCCCGCCTCGAC
Source organism: Saccharopolyspora sp. 6M (assembly GCF_020176775.1). Classification (NCBI taxonomy): domain Bacteria; kingdom Bacillati; phylum Actinomycetota; class Actinomycetes; order Pseudonocardiales; family Pseudonocardiaceae; genus Saccharopolyspora; species Saccharopolyspora sp. 6M. The sequence goes on along the minus strand of NZ_JAIUJZ010000252.1, from coordinate 11,442 downwards.
GGCGTGAGCACGCACTCCGCGCTCCAGGAGGTGCAGACCGCGCTCACCACGAGCAGGTTCCGCGCACCGGCAGGTGACATCGACCTGAGCCACCTGGGGGAGCGGCTGCGATCGGCGTGGACCCTCCGGCACGCCTCGCCGGACCACCGCACGAAGGTCGGACGACTGCTACCCGCTCTGATCCGCGACGCGCAGGACGCGGTGCGCGCGCAGGACGGTCCGCAGCGCAGGCAGGCGCGGCGCCTGCTCGCGGGAGTGCACCTGCTGGCCAACTTCTACGTCGCCTACCAGCCAGCGCCCGAGTTGGTGTGGCTCGTCGTCGATCGCGCGGTCACCGAAGCCCACGAGGCGGACGACCCGCAGCTGCTCGGTGGTGCCGCCTGGGCGATGGTGCAGGTGCTGCGCGAGTCCGGACGCTGGGACGAAGCGCTCGAAGTCGCTACCGGGGCGCTGCGCCTGCTGGCGGCGCGACCCGAGGACGACGAGTGGAACGGGATGCGCGGCGCGCTGCTCGCGGAATGCGCGTTGACCTGGGCGCGCAAGGGGCGGCTCGGCGAAGCCCTGCGGTACTGGGACCTCGCCGACACCGCGGCCCGGACGCTCGGGCCGGGATACCGGCACGTGCAGTCGAGCTACAGCGTTGCGGTGCTGCGGGCGCACGCGGTCAGCATCAACGTCGACCTGCGGCGCGGCGGCGAGGCGTTGCGGGCGGAGCGCAGGCTCGGCGGCGGCCGGATCGCCTCGGTGCCGCGCCGGGCACGGCACCTGATCGAGATCGCTCGCGCGCACGAGCAGCAGGACGACCGCCAGTCCACTTTGGCCACTTTGCGCGAAGCGCACCGCACCGCGCCGGAAACGACCCGGTTCAACGGCTGGGCGCGGGAACTGTCCGCCGCACTGCTGGAGAATCCGCCCACCGGCGAGGCGGCTGCCGCCCGCGAACTCGCCCGGGGGCTGCAGGTCAGCTGATCAGGTGAGGGTACGGAAGCTACCCGGATGCCGGACTCCGCTCCCTAACGTCGTGGCATGCCGAAGAAGAAGTTCCTGCCGATGACGTGGGTGTTCGCCCGCACCCCGGCGGGACGGTCCTACACGTTCCGCTGGGGGCGCGGGGAGCACGTGATGACGGTGCACTCCGGTGACCGGCGCGGCTCGCACGACGACGAGCACCTGCTCGACACCGTGCACACCGGCGGCGACTGGGACGACGACGAGGACGTGCGGGTGCTCGCGCGGAAGTGGTTGCGGTGCAACGACGAACTCCCCGAGCGCCCGCCGCGCCGCGGCCCCGGCCGCCGGTGAGGTCAGGACACCGCAGGCAGGTGCTCCTCCAGGTCGTTGAGCAGCGCGCGCACCGGCGCCCAGCACATCATCACGGTGTCGTCGTCGAGGGTCACCCCGCCCCGCAGCTCCGCAGCGGGGTGGACGAAGTTCCGGAACTCCACGACGTGATCGGCGAAGTTCTTCGCATCGCTCTGGACCCAGTCCCGCTCGTGCGCGGTGTCGAGCATGATCTGGAGCCCTGCCTTGTCCGGCTTGAACTTGCGGCCCGTCGTGCCGATGAAGCCCTCTTCCCGGATCTTCTCGTCGCGTTCCATGAACAACGAGTACAGCAGTCCCTCCACGAAGCTGCCGATGCCGATGATGGCCATGGTGTGCGCCCCGGCCTGCTCGCACAGTTCCGCTTCCCGGGCGCGGTTGAGCAGCCGGTCGACCGCCGTCGCGTCGGCGATCAGCAGCGGCAGGCGCGCTGCGAGGTTCTCCGGGGCGGAGTAGTGCGCGGCCCCGTCCGCTCCGACCTCGCCGAGCACCGGACGGCCGTCGACGAGCGAGATGACGAGTCCCTCCGCGTCCAGCTTCTCGTTGAGCTGCTCGCGGAACTGCTCGGCGATCACCCGACCATCGTCGTGCTCCACCGGATCGCACACCCGGCACAGCAGCCGCTCGATGCGCGCGTGGTCGTCCCGGTTCTCGATCAACTGCTCGGTCAGCCACGGCACTCGCGGTGTCCCGTCGTACTCGGGAGCGGGCGTCCACCCGGCCCGGCGCAGCAGCGGCTCCAGCTCGTACGACTTCCGCTCGTACGGCCCGCCCACGTCCACGATCACGGCGGCGACCCGTTCGGCGGTGCGGTCGTCCAGGGGCAACATGTCAGCGGTCCTCCCGATCTGCTTGGTCCTGGGCGATCTGCACGGCGCGGGTCAGGCGCTGCACGATGACCCGTCCGCGTTTGGCCTTGCCCAGCTCGGCCATGGCCTGGGTGATGCGTTCCTCGCGGTCCAGCTGCAGGCCGTCCGCCAGCAGCCAGCGGCACAGCCCGATCAGCTCCCGCTCGGTGTACTTGTCCATCGGCTGGCCGGGCAGCACGTCCGGGCGTGGCCCGCGCCGCGATTCGGGGGACGGGCCGGACGTGCGGACCGGCTCGGCGGGCGGCTCGGCGACGGGTTCCGCGTCCGCGTCGCGCATCGCCTCCTCCCACGCCTTGACGATCTTCTCGGTCTCGCCCGCGCGGTCCGCGAACCACGCCGAGGCCCACACGCGGTGGAAGCGCCAGCCCAGGTTCTCCAGGTGCGCCTGCCGCAGCCGGTCGCGTTCGCGGACGCTGTGCGCCCGGTGGTAGCTGTCGCCGTCCGCCTCGACCGCCAGCACCATCCGACCCGGGTGGTCCCGGTGCGCGAGCGCGAAATCGATGCGGTAGCCGGAGAAACCCCACTGCGGGTGGACCTCGACGCCCCGCTCGGTCAGCGCCCGCCGGACGTCCTCTTCGAAACCGTTGAGCTCTTGCGGCAGCTGCCGCCCCACCTGGTCGATCTCACCGTGCCGCTGTGCGAACTCCAGGTACCGGCGCAGCAGCTCGGTGCCGTTCGCAGTGTCCGAAGGAGCCAGCGCGCCCGGCTGGAACGAGCACACCACGCTCATCCGCCGCTTAGCACGGGTCACCGCCACGTTCAGCCGCCGCTCGCCGCCGGAGCGGTTCAGCGGTCCGAATCCGCGTCCGTCCACCCTGTCGTCGGCGCGCTTGGCGACGCCGATGGTGAGGATGATCGCGTCCCGCTCGTCGCCCTGCACCCGCTCCAGGTTCTTCACGAAGACCCGGGTGTCCAGAGCGGCCTGCGCGTCGAAGAACTCCTGCACGTCCGGGCGTTCCTGCACCGCCTGGCGCAGCTTCGCCTCGATCCGCGCCGCGTGCTTGTCGCCCATCGCGATCACGCCGAGGCTCTCGTGCGGGCGCGTCGTGGCGTGCTCCAGCACCAGGTCCACGACCCGTTCCACTTCGGCGGGTGCCGATCCGTCCTGGCCCGGCGAGGCCACCCCGTCGACGACGTGCAGCGACACCGGCGGTTCCTTGCTGGAGCCGGGGAAGGTGACCAGGCCGTCGCCGTAGATCTCCCGGTTCGAGAACGCGATGAGCCGTTCGTCCCTGCTGCGGTAGTGCCACCGCAGCTGTTCCTGGCGTTGGATCGGCGTCCGCATCGCCGTCAGGATCGACTCGTAGTCCTGCAGCGCCGTCTCGTCGCTCTCCCCGTCCTCGATGAGCATCCGGCCGAAGAAGTTCGACGGCGGCAGCTGCTTGTCGTCCCCGGCCACCACCAGGCTGCTGCCGCGCGCGATCGTCGCGATCGCGTCCTGCGGCTGGATCTGGCTCGCCTCGTCGAAGACCACCAGGTCGAACAACCGTTGCGCGGGCAGCGTCCGGCTCACCACCAACGGCGACATCGCCCAGCACGGGAACAGCGCCAGCAGCACGTTCGGCGCGTGCTGCACCAGGCTGCGCAACGGCATGTGCCGGGACTTCTTGTTCGCCTGTTCCCGCAGCAGCTTCGTCTCGTCCGGATGGTCGTCGCGCACCTGGCGCAACGCCTTGCCGACCTCCCAGAGCACGCGGTCGGCCGAGGAATCGCGGTGCTCGGAGTCGGCGTCCCGGTAGTCGCGGACGAGGCGGTCGTGCTCGGCGGCGGTGAAACCGCGCAGCGCGGGGGAATCCAGCTTGAACCGGTCCAGCAGCGACTTCAACCAGGTGTGCCGGAACAACGCCCAGGCCGCGTCGCCGTCGAGGTCCCGGCGGGCGATGTCCTGCACCAGCTGCCCGAGCCCCAGGCGTTCGAACTCGCCGAGCAGCCTGGTGATGTCCTCCATCCGCCACAGCGTGTCCTGATCGGCGACCAGCTCGTCGAGCTCGGCGTCCACCTGCTCGACCGGTTTGCGCTCCACGTCGCTGAGCTTCGCGAACAGCGCCACCGAGGTGAGCTGGTCGCGCAAGGTGTTGAACCGCTCCATCGTCTCGCCGAGCCCGGTCACCTCCGACGGGTGCCCGGCCGGATCGCCGAGCGCCTGCCAGCGATCCCGCTGGGAACGGACCGCCGCGAGCTTGCGGTGCAGCACCGAGCGCTGCTTGATCCCGTCGGTGGAGGCCTCCGTGAGCTCCTTGTGCAGCCGCCTGCGGGTCAGCCAGCCGAGCCTGTGCCCCGCCTGGGCGCGTTCCCGCCGCGAGGCGACCGCGAAGTACCAGTCGTCGAGCAGGGTGCTGAACACGTCCGGCCCGAACGCGCGCACGCTGTCGTTGACCTCGCCCAGCAGGTGCAGCACCTCCTGCCAGCCCGCCAGGTCCAGCGGCGTCCGCAGCCCGGTCTGCCGCAGCACCGAGGTCATGCTCTCCCGGCCCGCGTGCAAGGTTTTCGTCGCCAGCGAGTTCAGCTTGAGCAGGATCTCCTCGATGTCCTGGGCACTGCGGATCTCCGCCTGCCACCAGGGCGATTCCCGCCGCACCACCCGCAGGCCGCCCTTGTCGATGAAGCCGCGCAGGTCCTCTTCCAGGCGCGTGGCGGTGTCGGCGTCGAGCAGCTGCAGGACCGGCTTGGAGAACACGTGCGGCGAAGCGGGCGCGCGGAGTTCCAGCAACTTCGCCTGCACCTGGAACGCGCTGAGCCCCCACGGATCGCGCGGCCGGTGCAGCTCGTCGGAGAACGAGCGCAAGGCGGCGCGCCGCTTGCGCACGTCGCGGTGGTGGGCGGCCACCTCGGGCCGGGTGTGCCGCCCCGCCGACTCCAAGCTGTCCTGCAGCTGGCGTGCCACGTGCTTCTTGTCCAACCGCTGCTGGTGCAGGTCGAACACCAGCTTGTCCAGTCCGACCTGCGCCAGCCGGCCGGTGACCGCTTCGATCGCGGCCCGCTTCTCCGAGACGAACAGCACCCGCTTCCCGCGCGCCGCCGCACCCGCGATGATGTTCGCGATCGTCTGGCTCTTGCCGGTGCCCGGCGGCCCCTCGATGAGCACGTGGTGCCCGGCCAGCGCGGTGTCGATCGCCCGCTGCTGCGAGGAGTCGGCGTCGTGCACCAGGAACTCCTCGGCCGGTTCGACCGAGTCCGCGGCCGGGGCCTCGTACCCGGCGGACTGCGCGCGCACCTCCGCCTGCGCCGGCTGGTCCCCGGCGAGCGCCGCGATCAGGTCGTGTTCGGTGAGCAGCTCCACGGCCTGCTGCAGGTCCTCGACCATCGGCTGCTTGGCGTAGTTGAACAGGCCGCACACCACCGCGGGTTCCACGTCGAGCGGGACGCCCTGGCGCTCGGCGACCGAGGCGAGTTCGGCGCCCACCCGGTCGACCTGCTCCTGCGGATCCTCGGTGGCGCCCAGCACCTCCTGCACGGCCGCGGTGAACGCGGGCAGGTCCAGATCGAGGCCGTAGTCCTGGTCGAGCGCGTGCAGCAACACCGGGTTGATCTCCACGTCGCGCTCGGTCTCCAGCACGAACTCGCTCTCCGCGGCCGTGCGCGCGGTGATCCGCAGCGAGCGCAGCAGCAGCGGAGCGCGGGTGCCGCGCGCTGGTGCGTGCGCGGTCGCACCGTGCCGGGGCTTGGCCACGACCAGGCCTTGCGCGACCTTTCCGATGTCGATGCCCTGTTCCTCGGTGAACGCCGTCATGGTGCGCCGCAGCGAGCGGGCGCGGGTGCTCGCGTCCTTGTGCGCGGCGGAATCCTCGAACAGCGCGCTGAGCTTCACCGGCTTTCCGAGCAATAGATCCCGCACGAATGCGGGTTTCGCATTCGACAGGTCCAAACTCGTCGTCTTCGTGTTCTTGAAGTGCAGCAGCGTGTTCTGCGGGCCGAACTCGATGAGGTTCTTCGCCCATTGCTCTGCTGCTGCGCGCACGAGGTCGAGGCGCTGTTCGTGCTGGTCGGCGGGCATGCCGCGGATCTCCTCTACCGGAAATGTCGCACTGATTCCTGCTGACGCGGTGCAGGGCCGCCGATCGCGGCGAGCCCAACAGGATCTCGAACCACCGGGGCAGCGACAATCGTCTGAAAGGGTGAGGATTCCGCGGTGTGCGGCGCAGTTCCGAGTGGTTCTTCTGCATCGTGCCGCATGGTCCGACCCGCATTGCAAGGGGTCGGGGATCAATGGCTCCGGATATCGTGCTAGTGCTCGTGAAGTCGCCGGCAGCGGTGGAGCGGCGATTCGAGGCGGGTCCCGAACTGCGAAGCGGTAGGGCGGAGTGATCCGCCCTCAGTAGTCCACAGTGGACGTGTCGGAGGTCTTGCGCGCCGGATGCGATGCACCCCCGGAACAACGCATCCGGCGCGGCACCGCGTGCGCGGCGCTCCCTGACCCCCTGGCTCGGGTGGCAGGAACGCGGCGCACCGGACCGAGCCGGACGCACCGAAGGCCCAGCCGCGGCCCTCCCGGTGCGGAGTTCGTGGCTGAGTTGATTCCTGCTGGTGAGCAGCCTAAATTGTGGCGCCCGCCGAATACAAGGGGATGAGCGCTTACAGTGGGACGCCAGGGGTGCTCGAACCCCTGCGCTTCCTGGGGGTGTTCGTCGTGTCGGGTGGTCGGCGCGTCAGCGCGCGGCGTTTCCGGTTGCTCTGCGAGCAGCGCGGCTACGGTTACCCGGAATTGGCCCGTGACCTGCGCAAGCGGGGAGTCGTGGTGTCCAGGGACGGGATCGCGAGATTGGGCCGGGCGCCCGATTCACCGCTGCCGCTGTACGCCGCCGAACTCGCCGGGCTCCTCAAGACCTCCGTGGCCTACATCACGGGCCGCGACGGGCAGTTCCTCGGCAAGCGGTTCCGCGACCTGTACCGGCAGCGCGGGTGCTCGCTGGCGGCGCTGGCCGACCAGCTGCACCGCTCCCGGCAGGTCAAGGTCTCCACGCAGTACCTGCAGCAGCTCGCCTGCGGCCGGAACACGAACCCGCGCGCCGAGATCGTGGACGGGCTCGCCGCGCTGCTGGGCACCACGCCGGACTACCTCAACGGGTGCGACGAGGTCGTGGTGCCCGAACAGGTCCGGCGCACTCCGCGTCCCGGGCCCCGCACCGCCGCCGAGAGCTGAACCGGTCAGCCGTGCGCGGCCGGCCGCTCCTGGTGCGCGTGCAGCGCGTGCGCCCACGCGACCAGCGGCTCGGCGACCACGCGGAAGTCCAGGCCCGCCCGGCTCAGCGAGTAGGTCGCGGGCCGCCCGCCGCGGTCGTGGTCGACCAGTCCGCGCCGCTCCAGCTCGCTGAGCCGCTGCGACAACGTGACCTGGCTGATCCCGACCTCGCGCGCCAGCTCGTTGAAACCGCGCGGCCCGGTCAGCAGCACGCACACCACGTGGATGGCCCACTTCTCCTGGAACAGCCCCAGAACGCCGCCGGAGACCTCACCAGGTTCGGTGGGGCGCAACCCGTTCCGCGTCGCCCACGCCGTCATCTCCGCGAACATCGGCCGCAGGCCCGCGCCGCGTCCGGTCAGCGAATAGCGGGTGCGCGGCGGAGATCCGTCCAGGACCTCGCGGCGCACCAGTCCCGCGTCGGCGAGTTCCGAGAGTCGCTGCTTGAGGGTGCTGGGGCCGGGGCCGGGAACCTGCCTGCGCAGCTCGTTGAAGCCCAGCGGGCCCGCGCTCAGCGCGTGCACGACGTGCAGCGCCCAGCGGGTGTTGAGCACACCGACCGCGGCGACGAACACCTCGTCGTAGCGGACCTCGGTCGCTCCTTCCGGCACACGCCCATGATACGGACCGCTCCGCGCGGCTCGGGCGCTGCGCCGTCCTCGCGCGAACGGCGCGAGGGGATCATCGGGGCGAAGTTCCTCCCAGGCGCGGAGACCGCCCCGTTCCGCGTCCGGGAGTTCCGCTCACTCCGGCCTGCGGTGCCCGCCGCCCGCGTTGTTCAACCCGGACAGCAGCCGCTGCATCACCTGCGGGTCCAGCTCTTCCGGCTCGTCGCCCAGCGCCTCGGCGGCGGGGGAGCGGCGCTTCTCGCGGCGCGGCAGCGGAACGGCCGAGGCGTTCATCCCCGGCGGCAGCGCGAGTTCGCACCAGCGGCGGTTCCCGACTCCGCGCAACGGCTCCACGCCGGTGCGCTTCCCCTCCAATTCCTGCAACGTGGCGGGAGCGGGGCCGCGGGTCTCGTCCTCTACTTCGATGACCAGGCAATCGCCGCGCAATCGCAACCTGATCGTGAGGAATCCCGGAGATTTCGGGTCGGATGCCTGCACCGCGGCGTCCACCATGCTGAGGGTGGTCTGCGCGGCCTCGTCCGCGAGCGGCCGCAGCGACCACTCGCTGAGGGTGAAGCGCACGAAGATGTCAGTGCAGTTCATCGCGGTGGGCAGGGCGATGAGTCGCAGGTCGTCGACCTGTGCGGTGTCGGCGTTCACCTGGTTCCTTCCTGTCGTGCTCCGGTGCGAGCCGCAGTCGTCACCCGGACTCCGTATCTTGCCAACCTGGCTTTCTCCCGCGTCCGGCAGGGTTGCCGCTGAGGGTGTCATGCCGGACGGTCCGCGCGACAGTCACGATCCGAACGCGGCGAGGGCCGTCGTGCGGTGCGGCGGAGGGTTCGTGATCGATCCACTGTGCGCACCGCCGCGTCGGTGGTGATGAGCTCGGTGACAACGTGCGCCGGAATTTCGGTGCGGGCAGCGGATTTTCCACGCGGAACGTTGTGCCGGGGGATTCCCCTCGGTAGCGTCCGAATCGTCCGGTGGCAATTGAAATTCCCGCCAGGCATCGCACTTCTCATCTCAGTCGGAATGTCCCGCGCGAACTCGTGCGTTCGCGCGGCGGCTGGAAGTTCTCTAGTGGTCCGAAATGAACGCCGGGCGGTGTCCGCAGCTCGGGCGCCGATGCCGCGCGCAGACTGGAGGAACTGTGCACCTGAACGCCGAACGCTCTCGAACCGCCCGACGCGGGGCGGCCCTGGTCGCCGGGGCGGCGCTGGCCGCCACCGCGATCGGGACCGGAACCGCCGCGGCGGAGCCGGTGACCACCACCCTCGGCTACACCTGCGACTTCCCGCTGATCGGCAAGGGGCCGGTCAGCACCGACATCGCGGTGACCCTGCCCGACTCCGCGGTCGCCGGCCAACCCATCGAAGCCACCGACTTCAGCGCGGCGGTGACCGTCCCGGAGGACACCGTGAACGGGTTCGACCTGGTCGGCGCGGCGACCGTCGAAGGATCCGCCACGGTGACCGCCGTGGTCACTGACGGGGCGGGTGCCGCGCAGGACGTGGTGATCCAAGACCTGCCGGTGCCCAGCACGCCCATCCCCGACTCGGGCCCGCTGGTGGTCACCGCCGCCGGCCCGGTGCCCGCGGTGACGCCCGCGGCGGCCGGGGCGGCGACCGTGTCGGTCGCGGACTCCTTCACCGCGAAGCTCACCCCGAAGAAGACGGACGGTTCCGGCACCCTGCTCGGCACGTTCGACCTGACCTGCACCGTCGACCCCGGGCAGGACCTGGTGCTCGGCACCGTCGCGGTCACCGAGGCCGCGGTGGCCCACCGCAGCTGACCCGCAGACCCCGGGGCGGTGCCGACCGCCCCGGGGTTCCGGGACCGGCGACCGCGCTCGATCTCGGTTGGGCGCGGATTCACCGAGCTGAACCGAATCGGTGCCTCGCGGTGCGGTTCACTGGTGCGCTGTGCCGCGGATCACCCGAGAGGAGCCCACCGTGCGACGTCTGCTCGTCCTGGCGACCAGCGTGCTGGCCGCCGCGCTGCTCGCCCCTCCGGTGGCCGCCGCGGCCCCCGGGGTGGCGATCACGCACCGGACCGTGCCCGGTGCCGACGGCGTCCCGCTGGAGGCGAAGGTGATCGAACCGACCGGGCGCGGCGACGGCCCGTTCCCGCTGCTGGTGATGCCCGCCAGCTGGGCGACGCCGAACATCGAGTACGTCGGTGCCGCCGCAGGCATGGCCTACGACTCCGGGTACGTGGTGGTCACCTACACCGCCCGCGGCTTCTACGCTTCCGGCGGAGCCGTCGACGTGGGTGGCCCGGCCGACGTCGGGGACGCCTCCGCGGTCATCGACTGGGCGTTGGCGAACACCGGCGCCGATCCCGCGCGGATCGGGATGGGCGGCATCTCCTACGGCGCGGGGATCAGCGTGCTCACCGCGGCCGCGGACCCGCGGGTGCGGGCGGTGGCGGCGATGAGCGGCTGGAGCGACCTGCTCGCCTCCCTCTACCCGAACGAGACCGTCAGCACCCAGGCGGCCGAAGCGCTGCTCGCCGTCGGGCACGTCACCGGCCGGTTCGGCCCGGAGCTGCGGGAACTGGAACGCGCCTACCGGGAGGACCGCGTCGAGGACGTGCTGCACCTCGGCGACGACCGGTCCCCGCTGCGCGAGGTCGACCGGCTCAACGCGAACGGCACCGCGGTGCTGCTGGCGAACGCGTGGGAGGACTCGCTGTTCCAGCCGGGGCAGATCACCGGCCTCTACCGGCGGCTCACCGGCCCCAAGCACCTGCTGCTGTCCCCGGGCGACCACGCCACCCCCGACCTGTTCGGCGCCGCCGGGCTCCCCAACGACGTGTGGGACGCCGCCCGCCGCTGGTTCGACCACCACCTGCGCGGCGCGGACAACGGCGTCGACACCGAGAACCCGGTGCGGCTCGCGCCGATCAGCGGCGGCACGTGGCGCGACCACCCCGACTGGGAGTCGGTCACCGGCACCGTCGACACCCGGCACCTCGCGGCCTCCGGGCTGCTGTCCGACCGGCCGCAACCGGCGTGGCGGCGCGAGGTCCGCACCGGCGTCCCGACCGCCGCCGACAGCGGCACGATCTTCGTCAACGGGCTGCTCCAGCAGTTCACCGGCATCCCGCCGCTCGCCCCGGTCGGGCTGCTCGACCGCGCGGCGGCGGGCGTGTGGCAGACCGAGCCCTACCCGACCGGCGTCACCGTCGCGGGAGCGGCGGCGCTGCACGCCACCGTCGTCCCCCGCGCGGAGACGACCTCGCTGGTCGGCTACCTCTACGACGTGGACCCGGCGGGCGGCGGCAAGCTCATCACCCACAAGCCGATCACGTTGCGCCGCAGCACGATCGGCGAACCCCGCGCGGTCGACCTCTCCTTGGAACCCGCGCTGTGGCACGTCCCCGCCGGCCACCGCCTCGCCCTCGTCGTCGACACCGTCGACCCCCGCTACGCCACCGAACCCCCGGGCCCGCTCACCACGCTCAC
>NZ_JAIUJZ010000251.1:0-12448 GCF_020176775.1 Saccharopolyspora sp. 6M | reverse complement strand
CCCCGGGGGCCCGCGGGGGGGGGGGGCCGGGGGGGCCGGGGGGGGCGCCCCCCCCGCGCCCCCCCCCGCGGGGGGCGGGCCCCCCCCGCTGTCCCGGGGGCGGCCCGGGGGGGGGGGGGGCGGGGACGAGGTGTGCGCCGAGGTCCGGTTGCCGGAACCGGCCCTCGCCGACGCCGCCACCTACGGGATGCACCCCGCGCTCGCCGACGCCGCCCTGCACGCCATCGCGCAGCTCGACGGGGTGCGCCGCGGCCTGCCGTTCACCTGGGACGGGGTGTCGCTGCACGCGACCGGCGCCACCGCGCTGCGGGTGCGGATCACCCCGGTCGAACCGGACGTGGTGTCGCTGGCCGTCGCCGACGAGACCGGCGCCCCCGTCGCCTCGATCGCCGCGCTGACGTTGCGCGAACCCGAGGACGCCGTCGACGCCGCCGGGCGCGACGCGCTGTTCCGGCTGGAGTGGACCCCGATCCGCGCGAGCGCGGGCGGGGTGAGCGCCACCGCCGCCGGGGCCGACCACTTCGGCGTCGGTGAAGCGCTGCGCGCCGCCGCCGTCCCCGCCGGGCAGGACGTGGTGCTGCTGCCCGTGCAACCCGCCGGGACCGGGCCCGAGGCCGCGCACGAGCTGGCCCGGGACGTGCTCGACACCGTGCAGCAGCACCTCGCCGCCGACGACCCGGCCCGGCTGGTGTTCGTCACCCGGGACGCCACCACCGGCGGCGATCCGGCCGCCGCCGCGGTGTGGGGCCTGGTGCGGACCGCCGAACGCGAGCACCCCGGCCGGTTCGGGCTGCTCGACCTCGACTCGGCGACCCCCGACCCGGACCTGCTCGCCCGGGCCGTCGCCGCCGCTGAACCGCAGCTGCGGATCCGCTGCGGAGTGCTCGCCGCCGCCCGCCTCGCGCGGCTGAGCGCTCCCACCGGGACCGCGCCCGGCTGGAACCCGGACCGGCAGGTGCTCATCACCGGCGGCACCGGCGGGCTCGGTGCCGCCGTCGCCAGGCACCTGGTGCGCGACCGCGGCGTGCGCAGGCTGCTGCTGGTCAGCAGGAGCGGCGGGGAGGCCGACGGCGTGGTGCCGCTGGTCGCCGAACTCACCGCGATGGACGCCGACGTGCAGGTCGCCGCCTGCGACGTCGCCGACCGCGAGCAGGTGGCGCGGCTGCTGGACCGGCACGAGGTGGGCGCCGTGGTGCACACCGCGGGCGTCCTCGACGACGGCGTGGTGGACGCGCTGGACCCGGAGCGGCTGGCGGCGGTGCTGCGGCCGAAGGTGGACGCCGCCTGGCACCTGCACGAGCTCACCCACGACCTCGACGCGTTCGTGCTGTTCTCCTCGCTGGCGGGCACCTTCGGCTCGCCCGCGCAGGGCAACTACGCGGCGGCGAACGCCTTCCTCGACGCGCTCGCCCAGCACCGCCGCGCCGCCGGGCTGCCCGCGACCTCGCTGGCCTGGGGTCCGTGGGCGGCGGACGGCATGACCGGCGGGCTCAGCGACGCCGACCGGGAGCGGATGGCCCGCTCCGGGATGCCGCCGCTGCCGGTGGAGCAGGGGCTCGCCCTGTTCGACCTGGCGGTGGGCGCCGGTGAACCGGTGGTGCTCCCGGCGCGGCTGGACCTGCCCGCGCTGCGCGCCCGCGGCGACGTGCCGAGCGTGCTGCGCGGCCTCATCCGCACCCGCACCCGCCGGGCCGGAGCCGGGACCGGCGTGGCCCGCGCGCTCGGCGACCGGCTCGCCGCGCTGCCGGAGGCGGAGCGCGCCACCGCGCTGCTCGACCTGGTGCGCGGCCAGGTCGCCACCGTGCTCGGGCATTCCGGGGCGGCCGCCGTGGAGCCGCGGCGCGCCTTCCAGGAACTCGGCTTCGACTCGCTGACCGCGGTGGAGCTGCGCAACGGCATCAACGCGGCCACCGGGCTGCGGCTGCCCGCGACCGCCGTGTTCGACCACCCGAACGCCGAAGCGCTGGCCGGGTTCGTCGCCGAGGAGCTGTTCGGCGCCACCACCGCCGCCACCCCCGAGGAGGTGCTGCCGCCGGTCGTGGACGATCCGGTGGTGGTCGTCGGCATGGCCTGCCGCTACCCGGGCGGGGTGTCCTCGCCGGAGGACCTGTGGCGGCTGGTGTCCGAGGGCGGCGACGCGACCTCCGACTTCCCGGCCGACCGCGGCTGGAACCTGGACGAGCTGTACCACCCGGACCCGGACCACCCCGGCACCTCCTACACCCGCCGCGGCGGATTCCTGCACCGCGCGGCCGAATTCGACCCCGGCTTCTTCGGGATGAGCCCGCGGGAGGCGCTGGCCACCGACTCGCAGCAGCGGCTGCTGCTGGAGGTGTCCTGGGAGGCCGTGGAACGTGCCGGCATCGACCCGACGTCGTTGCGCGGCAGCAGGACCGGCGTGTTCGCCGGGGTGATGTACAACGACTACGGCACGCTGCTGGCGGGCACCGAGTTCGAGGGCTACCAGGGCAGCGGCAGCGCGGGCAGCGTCGCCTCCGGCCGGGTGTCCTACACGTTCGGCTTCGAGGGCCCCGCCGTCACGGTGGACACCGCCTGCTCGTCCTCGCTGGTCGGGATGCACCTGGCCGCGCAGGCGCTGCGGGCGGGGGAATGCTCGCTGGCGCTGGCCGGAGGCGTCGCGGTGATGTCCACGCCGAGCACGTTCGTCGAGTTCTCCCGGCAGCGCGGCCTGTCCCCGGACGGGCGCTGCCGTTCGTTCTCCGCCGCGGCCGACGGCGTCGGCTGGTCGGAGGGCGTGGGCGTGCTGGTGCTGGAGCGGCTCTCCGACGCGCGCAGGAACGGGCACCGGGTGCTGGCGGTGCTGCGGGGCAGCGCGGTGAACCAGGACGGGGCGTCGAACGGGCTGACCGCGCCGAACGGGCCGTCGCAGCAGCGGGTGATCCGGCAGGCGCTCGCCAGCGCCGGACTGTCCACTTCGGACGTCGACGCGGTGGAGGCGCACGGCACCGGTACCTCGCTGGGCGACCCGATCGAGGCCCAAGCGCTGTTGGCCACCTACGGTCAGGGCCGGGAGATCCCGCTGTGGCTGGGATCCGTCAAGTCCAACCTCGGCCACGCCCAGGCCGCCGCCGGGGTCGCCGGGGTCATCAAGATGGTGCAGGCGATCCGGCACGGCGCCCTGCCCGCCACCCTGCACGCCGACGAGCCGTCCCCCCACGTGGACTGGGAGGACGGCGCGGTGGAACTGCTCACCGAGCGGCGCCGCTGGCCCGAGCACGACCGGCCGCGCCGTGCCGGGGTGTCCTCGTTCGGCATCAGCGGTACCAACGCCCACGTCATCCTGGAGCAGGCCGAACCGGAACCGGTGCCCGCCGACCGGCCCCGGCCCGCGATCGGTGCGGTGCCGTGGGTGCTGTCGGCGCGCGACGAACCGGCGCTGCGCGCGCAGGCCGCCCGGCTCGCCGAGCACCTGGACGTGATCCCGGGTGCCGATCCCGCCGACGTCGGTTACTCGCTGGCCACCGCCCGCACCGGGTTCGACCACCGCGCCGTGGTGTTCGCCGACGAACCCGTCGGAACCCTGGAGGCGCTGCGGGCCGTCGCCGAAGGCGGGCCCGAGGTGGTGCGGGGCCGGGTCGCCGACGGCGGGCTCGCCTTCCTGTTCGCCGGGCAGGGTGCGCAGCGGCTCGGGATGGGCCGTGAGCTGCACGCGCGGTTCCCGGTGTTCGCGGACGCGCTCGACGCGGTGTGCGCGGAGCTGGATCCGCGGCTGTCCCGCCCGTTGCGGGAGGTGATGTGGGGCGAGGACGCGGACCTGCTGAACCGCACCGAGTTCGCCCAGCCCGCGCTGTTCGCCGTCGAGGTGGCCCTGTTCCGGCTCGTCGAGTCCTGGGGCGTGCGCCCGGACCACGTCGCCGGGCACTCCCTCGGCGAGATCACCGCCGCGCACGCCGCGGGCGTGCTCTCGCTGCCCGACGCGGCCCGGCTCGTCGCCGCCCGCGGCCGGCTGATGCAGGCGCTGCCCGCGGGCGGTGCGATGAGCGCGCTGCGGGCCGCCGAAGCCGAGGTGGCCCCGCTCGTCGAGGGGCGCGCGGACATCGGGATCGCCGCCGTCAACGGTCCCGGAGCGGTCGTGGTCTCCGGTGCCGACAGCGCCGTAGCCGAGGTCGAGCAGCGGTTCCCCGGTTCGACGCGGCTGCGCGTCTCGCACGCCTTCCACTCGCCGCTGATGGACCCGGTGCTCGCCGATTTCCGAGCCGTGGCGGCGGGGCTCACCCACCATCCGGCGACCATCCCCGTCGTGTCCGCGCTGACCGGGCGGCGGGACGAGGTGCGCGACCCCGAGCACTGGGTGCGGCACGTCCGCGAGGCGGTGCGCTTCGCCGACGCGGTGCGGGAACTGGTGACGCTGGGCGCGACGACGCTGCTGGACATCGGCCCGGACGGGTCGCTGGCCGTGCTCGCGCAGCACTCGCTGGACGCGACCGCCGTCGCCGTCCCGCTGGTGCGCAAGGACCGCGCCGAGACCGACGCGGTGCGCGCGGCGCTCGCCGAGCTGCACGTGCGCGGGGTGGAACCGGACTGGGCGGCGCTGCTGCCCGGCGCGCGGCAGGTGGAGCTGCCGACCTACGCGTTCCAGCACCGCCGGTACTGGCCGGAACCGGCCGCCGGGGGCGGTGACGTGCGCGCCGCCGGGCTCAGCTCGGCCGGGCACCCGCTGCTCGGCGCTGCCGTGGAACGCGCCGACGAGGACGGGTTCCTGTTCACCAGCAGGCTTTCCACCGGCAGCCACCCGTGGCTGGCCGAGCACGTGGTGCGCGGTGCGGTGCTGGTGCCGGGCACCGCGTTCGCGGAGTTGGCGCTGCGCGCCGGGGACGAGGCAGGCTGCGACCGGGTGGACGAGCTGACGCTGCTCGCGCCGCTGGTGCTGCCGGAGCGGGCGGCGGTCCGGGTGCAGGTGTGGGTCGGCGCCGACGAGGACGGGCGCCGCGGCGTGGAGGTGTACTCCCGCCCGGACGACGGCGCGGACCGCGACTGGACCCGGCACGCCACCGGCGTGCTCACCGGCGGCGGTGCCCGCGTCGAGCCGCCGACCGGCGTGGGCACGGCGATCGAGCTGGACGGGTTCCACGACGGACTCGCCGCGGCCGGTTTCGACTACGGTCCGGTGTTCCGCGGCCTGCGCGCCGCCTGGCGCGACGAGGACGCGGTGCTCGCCGAGGTGGAGCTGCCCGTGGAGACCGGCGTCGCCGGGTTCGGCCTGCACCCGGCGCTGCTGGACGCGGCCGTGCAGGCGGCGGCGCTGCTCGGCGAGCTGCCGGCCGGGGCGCTGCCGTTCACCTGGCGGGGCATGGCGCTGCACGCCACCGGCGCGCGGGCGCTGCGGGTGCGGATCGCCCGCACCGGCCCCGACGAGGTGTCGATCGCCGCCGTCGACCCGGCCGGGGCACCGGTGGTGTCGGTGGAATCGCTGGTGCTGCGCGCGGGCGCGGGGCGGCCGGCGGCCGCGCAGGACGGGCTGTACCGGCTGCGGTGGACCGAGGCCGAGCCCGGTGCCGCTGAGCCGTCGGTGGTGGTGCTGGGCTCCGCGGACTTCGCCGCCGAGCTGCGCGCCGCGGGCGTGGCCGCGCGGCACGTGCCCGAACCCGCCGACGTGCCCGAATCACTGGGCGTACCAGGAGAATCCGCCCTGGTGCTGGTCCCGCTCACCGGTGGCGCGGACGTCCCGCGATCGGTGCGCGAGCTCGCCGCCCGGGTGCTGGAGCTGCTGCGGGAGCCCGCCCTGCGCGACTCCCGGGTGGTGTTCGTGACCCGGGGCGCGGTGGCCCGCGACGGCGCCGAGGACGTGCGCGATCTCGCCGCCGCCGCGGTGCACGGCCTGGTCCGCGCGACGCAGGCGGAGGACCCGGGCGCGGCGGTCGGGCTGCTCGACCTCGACGACGACCCGGCCTCGCTGCGGGCGGCGGCCGAGTGGTCGCCCGAACCGCGCGTGCTGCGCGCGGGAGTCCCGCACGTCGGACGGCTCGCCACCGGCACGGCCGGACCGGGCACGTCCTGGGCGTCCTGCGGCCGGGTGCTCATCACCGGCGGCACCGGTGGCCTCGGCGCCGCGGTGGCGCGGCACCTGGTGGCCGAGCACGGGGTGCGGGAGCTGCTGCTGGTCAGCCGCACCGGCCGCGCCGAGGAGCTCCGCGCCGAACTGTCCGAAGTGGATGTTCAGGTGGAGTCCTGCGACGTCGCCGACCGGGACGCGCTGGCCGCGCTGCTCGACCGGCATCCGGTGGGCGCGGTGGTGCACGCGGCCGGGGTGCTCGACGACGGGGTGCTGGACTCGCTCACCCCGGAGCGGTTCGACGCGGTGCTGCGGCCGAAGGTGGACGCCGCCTGGCACCTGCACGAGCTGTGCGGGGATGTCGCCGAGTTCGTGCTGTTCTCCTCGCTGGCGGGCACCTTCGGCTCGGCCGGGCAGGCGAACTACGCGACGGCAAACGCCTTCCTGGACGCGCTGGCCGCGCACCGCCGCGCGGCCGGGCTGCCCGCGGTGTCCCTGGCCTGGGGCCCGTGGGTCGAGTCCGGCGGCATGGCGGGAACGCTGTCCGAAGTGGACCGGCGGCGCCTGGAGCGCTCCGGTATCCCGCCGCTGTCGCAGGAACGGGGGCTGGCCCTGTTCGACGCGGCGACCGGCGGTGACGAGGCGGTCGCATTCCCGGTGCGGTTCGACTTCGCCGCGCTGCGCGGCGGGGAGGAACTGCCGGGGCTGCTGCGCGGCCTGGTCCGCGCGCCCGCGCGGCGTGCGGTGGCCGCCGGGTCGGCGACCCTGGTGCAGCGGCTCGCCGGGCTCGCCCCGGAGGAGCGCCACCGGCAGGTGCTGGAGCTGGTGCGCGGCCAGATCGCCGCGGTGCTCGGGCACGCCACCGCCGGGGAGGTGGACCCGCGACTGGCGTTCCAGGACCTCGGGTTCGACTCGCTGACCGCGGTGGAGCTGCGCAACCGGCTCGCCGCCGACACCGGGCTGCGGCTGCCCGCGACGCTGGTGTTCGACCACCCGACGGCGACCGCGCTGACCACCAGGCTGCTCGCCGAACTCCTCGGGGAGGAGGAGACCGCGCCGGCCGAGGTGCGGGCCCGCGCGGTCGACGGCGATCCGATCGTCATCGTCGGCATGGCCTGCCGCTATCCGGGCGGGGTGTCCTCGCCGGAGGACCTGTGGCGGCTGGTGTCCGAGGGCGGTGACGCGACCTCCGGCTTCCCGGAGAACCGCGGCTGGGACCTGGACGCCCTCCACGACCCGGACCCGGATGCCGCGGGCACGTCCTCGACGCGGCGCGGCGGCTTCCTGCACGGCGCCGCCGAGTTCGACCCGGCCTTCTTCGGCATGAGCCCGCGCGAGGCGCTCACCACGGACCCGCAGCAGCGGCTGCTGCTGGAGACTTCCTGGGAGGCCCTGGAACGCACCGGCATCGACCCGGTCTCGTTGCGCGGCAGCGATACCGGGGTGTTCGCCGGGGTGATGTACAACGACTACAGCGACACCTTGACCGGTGCGGAGCACGAGGGCTACCAGGGGCACGGCAGCGCGGGCAGCATCGCCTCCGGTCGGGTCGCCTACACCTTCGGGTTGGAGGGCCCGGCGGTCACGGTGGACACGGCCTGCTCGTCCTCGCTGGTGGCGATGCACTGGGCGGCGCAGGCGCTGCGGGCGGGGGAGTGCTCGCTGGCGCTGGCGGGTGGCGTGACGGTGATGTCCACCCCGGCGGCGTTCGTCGAGTTCTCCCGGCAGCGCGGACTGTCCGCGGACGGGCGGTGCAAGGCGTTCTCCGAGGACGCGGACGGGGTCGGCTGGGCCGAGGGCGTCGGGATGCTGGTGCTGGAGCGGCAGTCCGACGCCGAGCGGCACGGGCACCAGGTCCTCGCGGTGCTGCGCGGGAGCGCGGTGAACCAGGACGGGGCGTCGAACGGGCTCACCGCGCCGAACGGGCCGTCGCAGCAGCGGGTGATCCGGCAGGCGCTGACCAGCGCCGGTCTGTCCACTTCGGACGTGGACGTGGTGGAGGCGCACGGCACCGGAACCCGGCTGGGTGATCCGATCGAGGCGCAGGCGCTGCTGGCGACCTACGGGCAGGACCGGGAGATCCCGCTGTGGCTGGGATCCGTCAAGTCCAACCTCGGGCACACCCAGGCCGCCGCCGGTGTCGCGGGCGTGATCAAGATGGTGCAAGCCATGCGGCACGGCACCCTCCCGCGCACCTTGCACGCGACCAGCCCGTCGTCCGAAGTGGACTGGACGGCCGGATCCGTCCGGCTGCTCACCGAACCCGCCGACTGGCCGGAGACCGGGCGGCCGCGCCGCGCCGCGATCTCCTCGTTCGGCATCAGCGGCACCAACGTGCACACCATCCTCGAACAGCCCGCCACCGCGCCGCCGCCGGAGCGTGACCTCCCGGCCGGCCCGGTGCCGCTGGTGCTGTCCGCGAAGACCCCGGAGGCGCTGCGCACCCAAGCCGGCCGCCTCGCCGACCACCTCGACGACGCCGCCGCCGAACCGGCGGACCTGGCGTTCTCGCTGGCCACCGGCCGGTCCCGGTTCGACCGGCTGGCCGCGGTGCTGGCCGCGGACGGTCCGTCGGCGGCCCGGTCTCTGCGCGCCCTCGCGGCCGGGACGCCCGACGCCGCCACCGTCGAGGGACGCGCCGGTCGCGGCGGGCTCGCCGTGCTGTTCACCGGCCAGGGCGCGCAACGCCTCGGCACCGGCCGCGAGCTGCACGCCCGGTTCCCGGTGTTCGCGGACGCGCTCGACGCGGTGTGCGCGGAACTCGACCCGCACCTGCCGCGCCCGCTGCGGGAGGTGCTGTGGGGTGAGGACGCGGACCTGCTGCACCGCACCGAGTTCGCGCAGCCCGCGCTGTTCGCCGTGGAAGTGGCGCTGTTCCGGCTGCTGGAATCCTGGGGCGTGCGCCCGGACCACCTCGCGGGGCACTCCATCGGGGAGATCACCGCGGCGCACGTCGCCGGCGTGCTCGACCTGCCGGACGCGGCCGCGCTGGTCGCCGCCCGCGGTGGCCTGATGCAGGCGCTGCCCGCCGGCGGCGCGATGACCGCCGTGCAGGCCGCCGAGGACGAGGTGCTGCCGCTGCTGGCGGGCCGCGAGCGCGAACTGGGCGTCGCCGCCGTCAACGGCCCCGGATCGGTGGTGCTCTCCGGCACCGCCGACGCCGTCACCGAGGTCGCCGCGCACTTCCGGCGGCTCGGCCGCACCACCACCGAGCTGCGGGTGTCGCACGCCTTCCACTCGCCGCTGATGGACCCGGTGCTCGACGAGTTCCGCGCGGTCGCGGCAGGGCTGACCTACCGCAGCCCCCAGCTCCCGATCACCTCCACCAGCGGGGATCCCGGGGACTTCGGTGCCGAGCACTGGGTGCGGCACCTGCGCGCGCCCGTCCGATTCGCCGACGCCGTCCAGGACCTGGCCGACCGGGGCGCCACCGCGTTCCTCGAACTCGGGCCGGACGCGGTGCTCACCGCCCTCGCCCGGGACACCGCCCCCGAACACGCGGTGCTGATCCCCGCGCTGCGCGCCGGGCACCCCGAGGAACCGGCGGTGCTGACCGCGCTCGCCCGGCTGCGGATGCACGGCACCGAACCGGACTGGCGGGCGGTGCTGACCGGGGCGCGCCGCGTCGACCTGCCCACCTACCCGTTCCAGCACCAGGAGTTCTGGCCGGACACCCCGCCCGCACCGGCCGGGGACGTCGCCGCCGCCGGACTCCGCGCCGCCGGGCACCCGCTGCTCGGGGCCGCCGTGGAGCTCGCCGAGGCGGGGACCGCGCTGTTCACCGGCACGCTGTCCCGCCGCACCCACCCGTGGCTGGCCGAGCACGTCGTCGGCGGCACCGCGCTGGTGCCCGGCACCGCGCTGCTGGAGCTGGCGCTGCGCGCGGGGGAGGAGACCGGCTGCGACCGCGTCGAGGAGCTCACCCTCACCGCACCGCTGGTGCTGCCCGCGCGCGGCGGTGTGCAGGTGCAGGTCGCGGCCGCCACCCCGGACGCGGACGGCCACCGCGCGCTCACCGTGCACGCCCGCGAGGACGGCGAGCCGGAATGGCGGCTGCACGCGACCGGCTCGCTCGCCCCGGCCACCGGCGAACCGGCCGAGCTCGGTGCCTGGCCGCCGCCCGGGGCGGAACCGCTCGACGTGGCCGACTGCTACCAGCGGTTCGCCGACCTCGGCTTCGACTACGGACCGGTGTTCCGGGGGCTGCGCGCGGCCTGGCGCGACGCGGACGCGGTGTTCGCCGAGGTCGCCCTGCCCGCCGAGGTGGACGTCGCGGGCTACGGCCTGCACCCGGCGCTGCTGGACGCGGCGCTGCACGCGGCGATCCGCACCGGCTCCGGCGACGGCGAGCTCCCCTTCGAGTGGCGCGGCGTCACCGCGCACGCCACCGGCGCCCGCGCGCTGCGGGTGCGGCTGACCCGCGACGGGGAGGCGCTGCGCCTCGCCCTGACCGACCCGGCCGGGGCGCCCGTCGCGACCGTCGAAGCGCTGCGCACCCGGGAAGCCGCACCGGTGCGGCGAGGCATCGGCCGGGACTCGCTGTTCCGCCGCGACTGGGCCGAACCCGCCACCACCGGTGCGCCCGCCGAGGTCCCGGCGCTGGCCGGACCCGACCCGTTCGGACTGGCCGAGCTGTTCCGCGCAGCCGGACGGCCTGCCGAGAACCACGAGCGCCCCGGCGACGCGGCCGGGACGGTGCTGTGCTCGCTGGACGGCGGCGACGAGCCCGCCGCAGCGCACGCCCGCACCCGGCAGGTCCTCGACCTGGTGCGGGAGCACCTCGCCGCCGAGCGTGCCGGGACGCTCGTGTTCGTCACCCGCGAAGCCGACCTCGCGGCCGCCGCCGCGGCCGGGCTGGTGCGCACCGCCGCCACCGAACACCCCGGCCGGTTCGCGCTGCTCGACCTCGGCACCGGGACGGTCACCGCCGACGCGGTGCTGCGGGCGCTGGCCGTCGGCGAACCGCACGTGTCCCTCGTGGACGGTGCACCGCGCGTGCCGCGGCTGGTGCGGGCCGAACCGGCCGAGCCGGTCGGCTGGGACGCGACCGGCACCGTGCTCATCACGGGCGGCACCGGCGGACTCGGCCGCGTGCTGGCCCGGCACCTCGCCGGTCGAGGGGTGCGGCACCTGCTGCTGGCGAGCAGGCGCGGACCCGACGCCGAGGGGGCCGCCGAGCTGGTCGCCGAACTGGCCGAACTCGGCGCGCACGCCGAACTCGCCGCCTGCGACCTCGCGGACCGGGCCGCCGTGGACGCGCTGCTCGCCGGGATCCCGGCGGACCGGCCGCTGCGCGCGGTGCTGCACGCGGCGGGCGTGCTCGACGACGGGACGCTCGACTCGCTCACCCCGGACCGGCTGGACGCGGTGCTGCGGCCGAAGGTCGACGCCGCCTGGCACCTGCACGAGGCCACCCGCGACCACGAGCTCATCGCGTTCGCCCTGTTCTCCTCGGTGGCCGGGATGGTCGGCACCGCCGGTCAGGGCAACTACGCGGCCGCGAACTCCTACCTCGACGCGCTGGCCCGGTACCGCCGGGAACGGGGCTTGCCCGCCGTCTCGATGGCGTGGGGCGCGTGGGAGAACGGCATGGCCGGGGCGCTCGACGAGCGGGACACCGCGCGGCTGGCCCGCGTCGGAACCCCGCCGCTGGGCGAAGAACTCGGCCTCGCCCTGTTCGACGCGGCGCTCGCCGCGGACGACCCGGTGCCCGCGCCGGTGCGGCTCGACCTGGCCGCGCTGCGCGCCCAGGACGACCCGGCGCCGTTGCTGCGCGGCCTGCTGCGCACCCCGGCGCGCCGGACCGCGAGCACCGGCGAGGACCTGGCCGCGGCGCTCGCCGCCCAGACCGGACCGCAGCGCCGCGACACCCTGCTGGAACTGGTGCGCACCCACGCCGCCCAGGTCCTCGGGCACGCCGACGCGGCGGGCATCGAACCGCACGACGAGTTCAAGGGCCTCGGCTTCGACTCGCTCACCGCCGTCGAGTACCGCAACCGGATGGGCGCGGTGACCGGACTGCGGCTGCCCGCCACCCTGCTGTTCGACCACCCGACCCCGGCGGAGCTCGTCGAGCACCTGCTCGGCGAACTCGCCCCGGAACGCGGTGGGGCGGCGGCGCTGCTGGCCGAACTGGACCGGCTGCACCGGGCCTTCGACGGGCTCGACGTGGACGAGGAGCTGCACGAGCAGGTCACCGGACGGCTCGACGTGCTGCGCAGCAAGTGGAGTGCGCTGCGCGGTGGGGAGACCTCCGAGGAGTTCAGCTTCGACGAGGCCAGCGACGAGGACATCTTCCACATGCTCGACGACGAGCTGTCTTGAGGGGGTCTGTCGAACTCGTTCTGCGTTGGGGGCGGGTGGCGGAACCTCAGCGCCCTCCTCGCTGCGGGATCGTTTTCACCGGTGGCTCCGCCACAGGAGAAAACGCTGTCC
>NZ_JAIUJZ010000250.1:9109-12454 GCF_020176775.1 Saccharopolyspora sp. 6M | reverse complement strand
GGAGTCCCCCTGCCCTCCCGCACGCGCGGCCGCCGCGCGCATCCCGGCCGTGACGTGCGGATTCCCCCGCCGCGGGCGGGGGGGGGGGGGGCGGGGGGGGGGGGGGGGGGCGCGGCCGATGACGGTAGCGGTGGTGGCCGGGTCGGTGAGTTCGTGCACGGTCGCGCCATCGAGGGGGCGGGGATCGAAGCCGGTGGCCAGCCACAGCACGCCGCAACCGGTCGCACGAAGCCGGTTGATCAGGCGTTTACCGCCGGTGGCGGCGTAGTCCTGGAACTTTCCGTCACTGATGATCACGAGTAGGCGGGCCGCGCCGGGGTGGGCGAGGTCGAGTGCTCCGTCGAGGGCCTTGATCGCACGGGGGAGGTCTTCGTCGTCGTCTCGGCAGGGGAACTCGGTGACGTGGCCGGGGGCGCTGCCCGGGTGCGTGATCGGGCGGACGTGGCGTCCGAAGATCACCGTCGCGGTCCTGGCCGGGGTGGTGGTGTGCCGGGTGGCGTGCGCGAGGATCCAGGCGGCGGAGGCGGTGTCGCGGGCGGCAGGGCGCATGGATCCGGAGACGTCGCAGGCGATTCCGACGCGCAGCGGCGGGGCGGGGGCGATGCGGCGGGTGGTGTGGGTGAACGGTTCGGCGGTGGGCTTCTGTCCGGCGGCGCGTTGCGCGTCGGCGGCCAGTGCGCCACGCATCCGCAACCGTCCCGGCGGCACCGGTGAGGTGGTGCGGACGGTGTGGCGTTCGGTGATCCCGGCGGTGGTCAACGCGCGGGCCAGGCTGCGGGCTGCGCGCCGTTCGTGCGGGGTGGGTGCCCGTGTGTCACCGAGCGGGGTGTCCCCGGTGCCGGGATGGCCGTCGTCAGCGAAGACGGTCTCTGCGATGTGCCGCGTGGCGGCCGCTTCGGCATCGTCTTCGGCCGTGGCAGCGGCAGGAGCGGCACTCATGCCCGGGGGTGTTTCCCTGGCAACGTGGTCTGCGACCCGGTCCACGGTGCGCCGTACCGCGTCCGCCAACGGTGAGGGTGCAGGGGTAGCACCGTCCGAATCGGACTCGTTCTCCTCACTACTGCCGCTGCCAGTGGGGGTGTCGGGGTCTGTGCCGACGGCATCACACCACCGGCGGCCGAGGTCGAGCATCGTTTCGGCGTCGTCGTCAATGACGGTGTGGGCCTGCTGCCAGATGCCGCGCAGGGTGGTGAGGGTGTCGGTGGTGAGGACATCGCGGATCATGCGCCGAAGCCCGCTGGTTTCGGTGGGGGTCAGGATTCCGGCGTCGGTGCGGGCCAGCAGCAGCCCGGCCGCTAGCGCGGCGTCGGGGGCAGTCATGCCCGAAGTGGGCATGTCGGCGAGGATCAGGTTGCGTGCCGACGCGCGCAGCCAATGACGATCATCCGGGCGGCGCCGCAGGTGGGCTGCTTCGATGCGGGACTCCTCGAGCAGCATCGCGGCGGCCACCGCCCCGGGCGGTGCGTCGGTGGGCGGGTCCCATCGGGAGTGCTGGGCGTGTGCGCATTCGTGGGTGAACAACCCCCACACCGTCGCGTACCGGGTGCGGTCGGCCGGGTCGGATGGGTCGGCGGTGGCGGGGTTGATCTTGCCGAGGTGGGTGCCGTTGATCTCGATGGACGCGTGCGGCGGCAGGAAGCAGGCCGGGGCGCCGTGCCCGGCGCCGGGGGCGATGTCCACGACCAGGTCGTCGCGGTCGGCGATGATCGGCGCCTCCTCGGTCAGCGCGGCCGACAGACTCAGCCACGAAGGCGATAGCGGTGCGGGAAACGAGGTGCGAGTCGCGGCGGGATCGGTGACCACATGCGTGCTCATGGGCGGGAATGTCCTTTCACAGCAACAGGAAATACGAACCGGAACGGGTGGGGCGGGCTAGATGCGCCCGCCGAGGGCAAGCGGGGCGATGGCCCCGCCGAACACGGACCGCACGACGCCCGCGACGGTGTCGCGGTCCTCCTCCGGGGCGAGGTTGAGCAGGTTCCCGGCCGCCGCGTTCGTCCCGAGTACGCCCGCGATTCGGTCGAACGCGATCAGCTCCCGCAGTTGTGGTGCCCACCCGATTTCGCCCGCGCGCTGCTTGGTGGCGAGGTTGCGGGCGATGCGCACGGCTTTCGGTTCGATCTTGAGTTGGGCGGCGAGGTCGTAGTCGCTGGAGACCTGGATGTGCGCGGAAAACCGGGACGAGAGCGCGTCGGTGACGATGGCTCCGTGCACCCCGGGGTTGTGCCCGGCGATCACGTAGAACCCCGGCGCGGTGGTCACCTTTTCGCCGCCGTTGGCTTTGATCACGACTTCACGGCGGCCGTCCATCGCCGGGTACACCACCGCTAGCACGGTCGGCGGAATGAGCGAGGCGTCGTCGATGAACAGCGGGCGGCCTTCCCGCATGGCGTGCACGAGCGGCCCGTGCACGAACTCATACCGGCCGTCGGGGGTTTGGGTGTACTCACCGACCAGATCGGCGACGGTGGTGTCACCGTCCCCGGACACCGTGAGCAGGTCCGGGAACGCAGCCTCCGCGATCGCGGTCTTCCCGGTCCCGGGCGGGCCGTACAGCAACACCGGCACGTCGGCCTCGCGCAACTTCCGCAACGCGGTCACGTCCGGGAGCCCGGCCAGGGTGCGCGGGTGGTACTGCTGCCCGTTCGGCCGCGCCACCGGACCCGACACCGCCACCGCCGACGACACCGCCCCCGGCACCGTGGACCCGGCGGCCTTCCCCGGCTTCCCGGCCGCGCCCGCCTTCCCCGGCTTCGGGGAGGTGCCGATGGTGTCCGCCGTGGCGGCCTTGCGCGATGCCGGGGCGCTGCTGGTCGTGGTGGGCTTCTTCGCCGTGGCACCGGTTTTCGCCGTCGCGCGGCCGGTGCCGGACTTCGCCGCCGGGGCCGCCTTGCTGCCCGCGCCGGTGTCGGCGGGGGGCGTGGCGGCCTTGCGGGTGGTGCGGGTGGCCTTGTAGCGCAGCGGCGCCGCGCTGGTGACCTCCGCCGCACCCTCCTCGGCCAACTTCTTGAGCGCGTTGCCGACCGCACCGGCCGACCG
This sequence comes from Saccharopolyspora sp. 6M, assembly GCF_020176775.1. Taxonomy (NCBI): domain Bacteria; kingdom Bacillati; phylum Actinomycetota; class Actinomycetes; order Pseudonocardiales; family Pseudonocardiaceae; genus Saccharopolyspora; species Saccharopolyspora sp. 6M. Next base: position 9,415 of record NZ_JAIUJZ010000250.1, on the reverse strand, counting down.
GTTCAGTGCCGTGGCCACCTGGCGGGGGCTGTGATCGGCTTTCCGGTCGGCGGCCAGCACCCCGGCCACCTGAGCGCGCAGCTCGCCGTTCCGCAACCGGCCGGACGACGGGGCGGGGGTGGTGGGTGTTGTGGTCATGATGGGTACCTCCGGGGATGTGATGGGGTCAAGCGCGGCGGGGGGGGGGGGGCCCGCCCCCCCCCCGGGGGGGGGGGGGGGGGGGGGGGCCCCCGGGGGCCGGGGGGGGGTTTGAAAAGGGGGGGCGGGGGGCCCCGGCCCCCCCCGGGGGGGGGGTGCGCCCCCCGG
>NZ_JAIUJZ010000250.1:0-9100 GCF_020176775.1 Saccharopolyspora sp. 6M | reverse complement strand
GGGGGTTTGGGGTTTTTTTGGGCGCCGGGGGTGTTTTGTTGGGGGTCCGGGGGGGGGGGGGGGGGGGCCCGGCCCCGCGCGGGGGGGGGGGGGGGGGGTTCAGTCGACCGGTTCGCCGTGGTCGTAGTTCCAATCCGTTTCGCTGAGCTCACGGACCCCCAAGAGCAGGTGTTGCCGCCTCAGTTCCCCGGCGGCGTTGTTGAACCGCGCGACCACGCACAACAGCCCCGGGACCTGGGACGGCCCGCCGGGCGCGTCGTAGAACTCCACGTCCAACCGGTTACCGTCCGGCAAATCGGCGACGGTGGCGTCCTGAATCAAATCCCGCAACGCCTCCATGAATTGCGTTTGCGTCAGTTCCGGATCGCTGGCATCCATCAACGGCATAGCACTACCTCCAGCGGCTACAGGCATAGCTCACGCCCGCCACTCATTCGATGCGATTCCCAGGGAATTCCCCGGCGACAACTCAAAGCTAACTCTGCACCAACCCCCCGCGCAAGCAAAAACACCCCCGAATTCCGTACTCTTCCCACAAAATCCAGCCCCACCACCAGGGAAAACACAAAAAGCGGGACGCGTTCGACAACCCAAGAGCAGAGACAGGCGACGAAGTGGGGGCAAGGCCGAACTCGCGAACCCGCAATCAAAGCAACAAAGAAGCGGTAAAGAACAAGGGAGAAAAGGGTTTTCGGGTAAATGCTGGGTACCTGACCGGCCGGAGAATGAGACGGCGGTGACGCCGAGGGGGTGCGGGCGTCCGCCCGGGGGGCTGATGTGTCTCTTGTGGAGGGGTTATTACAGTCTGGGAGACCGCTGGTACCCCTCGCGGCGGCTGTACGCTGCTGTTATGGGCAGGCGTGCGGGGCGCGGGTCAAGGCGTCGTTCGGACTGGTAACCGGGTTGGTACCCCGGCTGGCACCCCTGATCCCGGTGCGATCGGCCGCAGCCCCTGCCCTAGATGCCGTCCGTGCGACGCCCGGGAATCTTCACGGGCGCCGCCGCAGAACAGGCTCACACACATCAACAGCGCTCTCGGGAAGTCGCCTCGCCCCGGAGAAGCCTTATCTCCCACAGCGCTTTAGCAGTGCCTAATGGGGATAGCGGGTTAATTCTAGCATCGCCGGGGACGCCGATCGGATACGCGAACGCCCGTCTTGCCTAAACGTTGTCTCGCAACCCGTTGGTTGTAGTGGTGTGGTGTTGGTTGATCATGGTTGGATGCAGGTGATCTCGGCGGCTGGGTCGGAGTGGATTGCCCCGTTCACGGGGTTGCAGGTGCGGCGGTTCCGGAAGCTGGTGGGCACGGTCGCCGCTCGGGGCGGAGAGGCGATCTCGGATGGACGCCCTGGTCGGCGGCAGGCATGAAGACCTGGAAAATTTTCCGCGACTACCGACGCGCCGCGGCCACCCTCGCCGACACCGCCTCCGGAATCGCCCACCTCCGCAACCTCACCCTCACCCGCTGACAGCAACCCCGCACCACACCAACCACACGATCAGTTACGAGACACCATTTAGGATGACAGCATGCCTTACTACATCGTTGAACCAGAAGTAGCCGGCGAACTCGGGCCGAGTACGGTGTATGACCGCGACTCGCGCCCAGTGTCGGTGACTCACCTTGAGTACCGTTTCACCAACTGGCTGGGAGATGCACTGGTAGAGAGCACCCCATGTTTCATCGCCACCGAGGCACTCGCGAAGCGGATCAGTCGGGAGGCCCTGACGGGTGTCACCTTCGAGGATGTAACTGTCACGCTCTCACCCGAGGGCGAAGAACTCATCGAGGAGCCATTGCCGAATTGGCGCTGGCTCAAGTTGACCGGCCAGCCCTACGTCTCAGATATCAGTCTCAACGACGACTTGATGCTCGTGATGTCCGACCGCGCGTTGCTTATTATCCAAGAGTTTGGCCTTGATAACGCTATCGTAGAACCAGCTGATTAATCGATTGGCGATTTGCTGGGGTTGGAACTTGGCGCGGTGCATAGTGTGTGTGAGCGCGGGTGTGGCCCTGTCGTTGCAACCGTTCCGCGTCCTGTCCGGGGACTCGGCTTGCTCGTAGCGCAGGGGGTCATCGGAATGGTCCGAAGCGGGCCGGTGTTACGTGACGGGCTCGATTCGGCGCTCGCCCCGGTATAAAACCTGTGGTTCTGATCGTCGAGCTGGCAGGCTGCAGCGCGTGGCCAGTGAACGCCGCTAACGAGATGTCGTGAAACGGACAGAGCGCGGTACGGGCGACTTTGCCCGAACCGGAAGGTGGCAGCCTTACAGAGCCTGGCATCGTGGCAGGCCGTTCGACTCTGAAGAACGGTTAGGTTCCCGACTGACTGAGTTGTCTCGTAACGCCTGCGGGGGCGCCGCGATGTACTTGACAGTCATTCGGTGTGCGGCCGAGCCCCTGCTGGAAACAGTCGTTATGGCGGGGGGTAATGCCTCAGCGCGCTGAGACAACGACGTGTTCCGACGCTGGACGAGAACTCTGAAGTCGAGGAGTTCCGACCTGTGGAGGGCGCGGCTCGGGACTCCCTTCTCTCCCTGACATTGAATTGGAGCGTTCCGGTGCGGCCTAAATGGTGTCTCGTAACTGATCGTGTGGTTGGTGTGGTGCGGGGTTGCTGTCAGCTGTCGAGGGTGAGGTTGCGGAGGTGGGCGATTCCGGAGGCGGTGTCGGTTAGGGTGGCTGCGGCGCGTCGGTGGTCGCGGAGGATTTTCCAGGTCTTCATGCCTGCCAGGGCGTGTTCGATGCGGGCGCGGATCCGGCGGTGGTCGCCGTTGAGTTTTTCGTGCCATGGCGGCAAAGCCTGCTCGCCGGAGCGCTTCCGGTAGGGCATGATGACCCCGTGATTGCCGTGGTAGCCGCCGTCGGCCATCACCGTGCGGTCGGCCGGTTTCCGGTCCATGCCGGAGTCTCGGTAGACGGTGGTGTCGTTGTGGTTGCCCGGCCGGGGGTCGCTGGTGGCGATGACCAAACGACTGTCGGCGTCGATGGCGACCTGCAGGTTCGTGGAGTACCGGTAGTTCTTCGACGGTGCGGCCACTCGCCGATCGCGGGTGGGCACCAGGGTGCCGTCCACGATCGCGACCTGATCGAGGCGGCGTGTGCACACCGGAACCAGCGCCAACAGCGGCCCGAGCGAGTCGATCACCCGGTGCGCACCCGCGTGCGAGATCCCGAACAGCGGGCCGATCCGGCGCATCGTCAAGTTCGTGCGCCAGTACACCGCCACCAGCAACACCCGATCCCCCAGCCGCAGCCGCCACTGCCGACCAGGGCGCCCATCCGAGATCGCCTCTCCGCCCCGAACGGCGACCGTGCCCACCAGCTTCCGGAACCGCCGCACCTGCAACCCCGTGAACGGGACAATCCACTCCGACCCAGCCGCCGAGATCACCTGCATCCAACCATGATCAACCAACACCACACCACTACAACCAACGGGTTACGAGACAACGTTTAGAAACGCAAGAAAGACCGCTTAGTGGTCGTGTAGCCCTTTCCTTAGCTGTTGTGGGGGTGCTGGAGTTGTTCGGCGAGGAGAAGGGTGTCGGCGTGGGGTGTGGTGTCGATGTCGGCGAGTGTGCTGTGGAGCAGGGTGAGTGTGCGGGCGATGTCGTCGGTGTGGTCGAGGGTGTGTTGCAGGCGCATGATGTCGCGGTAGAGCGGCTCGTGGAGTGGGGCGAGGTCTCGGGCGTGTTCGAGTATTCCCAGGGCGCGGTGCGGGTCGCGTGGGGCAAGGGCGCGGGTGTGTGCGGTGATGGTGTCGAGGTAGGTGCGGCGGGCGTGTTCGCGGACGGGTTCGATCCAGGTGGTGTCGATGCCGTCGGCGAGGTCGCCTTGGTAGACGGCGATGATGGTCTCGTGGGCTTCGGCACGCTGGGTGTCGGTGGTCGCGGTGCGGCGGGTGGTCACGGCGGTGGTGAAGTCGTGGTAGTCGGTGGTGGCCAGGGTGGTGTTGAGGCGGTAGTGGCCGTGGTGGGCTTGCACGAGTTCGCCGAGGTCGTGATCGAGGCGGGTCAGAATTCTGCGCAGCCGGGACAGGGTGGTGTTGAGCGCGTTGCTGCCCGGAACGGCTTCGCCCCACAACGCTTCCAGGATTTCGTCCCGCCCGGCGCCGCCGGGGTTCAGGGCGAGGTAGACGAGCACTTCCCGCATCCGGGGCTGCAACCCGACCTCACGAGGACCCGATTGCTGGCTGGGCTGGTGCCAGTGCAGGCGGGGCTGGCCGAACACGGTCACCCGCAACCTCGCTGACTGTTCCGCCGGGGCCTCGGGCTCGGCGTGCGGTGCACGCGGCGCAGCGGGCGTGGTGGAGGGCGGACTCTCGGGCTCGGCCTCGTGTTCGTCAGGATCGGGGCTCGGCGAGACGGTCATGAGGGCGGGCGGGCGTGCCGTTCGGGTGGCCTCCTGCGCGCGGGAGTCGTCGCCGCGGTGGGCGGAGACGCTGGGGCCGGCGGCCTCGCCGGGATACTCATCGGCGAGGTCGTCATCGCTGGAGGTATCGGGCTCGCGGCGAGTGCGGTGCACGGCGACCGGGAGCGGATACACGGCAGGAAGTGGGCTGCTTGTGGTGTTCGGGGTGTGGCGCAGGCGGAACCGATACCGCATCACCATGGCGGCGCCCACGAGCCCGGCTGCGGACAGGACCGCGATCACTCCCGGCGATAGCGGCGGCCCGCTCGGTGAACGGGCCGGGGGCGTGCGATCAGGTTGGGAGGGCGGTGTCACCGGGGCCTTCGGCGCAGGCCCTGGACGAGGCTGGATCGGCTCGTTCTCCCCGGCAGGTGGTTTCGGAGGCTGCGTAGCCGGGTGGGTGGTGTTGGTAGGTGGGAGTGCGAGTCGCCATCCGGGCATGAGGACATGCGGGTAGCGCAGCGTTCGGTTCGACGCTTGAGTGAGCCCCTGGTTGAGGTCGAAGATGTCCTGCCATCGCTGGCTATCACCGAGGTGCTGTGCAGCGAGGCTGCTGAGGGTGTCGTCGTTGCCGACGGTGACCCACCGGATGCCTTCGGGCAGTGGTGGGGGTTCGGTGTGCGCGGCGTCGTCGGGCATCCGGAGCCATTGCCCGGCCGGCAGGTATCGGGGTTCGGGTGAGAGGTGGGGGTTGAGGTGGGTGATCTCGGGCCATCGATTCCCGTCGCGGAGGTGAATGTGGGCGAGGAGCCAGAGGCTGTCGCCGCGGTGAACGAACACGGCGGGTCCGGTGGGGCCGGAGACGGACGGGCCGGGGGCGTGGTGCCCGTCCGTCTCCGGTGCGGCCGACGGCACTTCGGGGGTGTGCTGCGGGCCGCCGGGGTGGCGGGGCGCGCTGGCCGCCACCGAGTTCTGCGGGAGCGATGTGGCGAGGCTGGGGGTGGCGGTGCCGAGCAGGACGGTGCCGGTGACCAGTGCGGTGATCCAGCCGCGTGCTCCGCCGGGTCCGTGTTCGCGGAGTTGCCGGGCGCCGTAGCGGAGCAGGAGGTAGGTGTCTTCGGTGATCCAGCAGATCGTCACGCCCCAGATGGCCCACATGAACAGCAGGCACCCGCCGACCACGAAGCCGTCCACGCCGAGGGTGAGGCGGATCTCGTGATAGCTGTCCACCGTCCAGGCCCGGAAGTGTGCGGGCTCGAATTCGCCGAGAAACCCAGTGTGCAGCGGTGGCCAGGCGAGTTCGGGCCAGTCGAACCACTGGGTACCGAGCACGAGCAGCGCGGGCAGGACCGTGAGCAGGAACAGCAGCCCGAGCAGAATCGGGAGCCGTCGCAGGAACGCGAGGAGCAGGATCATGGGGCGAGTCCGGAGTTGCTGGTGCCGACACCGAGCTGCGCCTCCGCCCGCCCGGTGACGTGATGGACCGGGTCGAGCAGGCCGATGACGGCGGGCTCGGAATGCGACACGGTGACGCGCACGGTGCGGTCCCCGTCGAAGGCGACCTCGCCGCGGTGCCCGCTGGCCGCCAGCGCGTCCTGCGCCGCCGAGCGTGCCGTCGCGGTGTCGAGGGTGATCTGGGGCGTGCGGGTGTCGAGGGCGGTGAGGGCGGCGCGGGCGGCTTCGGCTGCGACGGCGTCGGCTCGGGCCAGCGCCCGCATCCGGTCGGCCCCGTCCACGACGAGGGCGAGCACGAGCAGCAGGGCGGGCAGCAGGACCGCGACCAGCACGCTCACCGAACCCCGATCCGGATGGTGGTCGCGGGGTGTCATGTGCGCCCCCGGAACGGATCGATCGGGCTGGTGAGCTCCGAGTGCAGTGGGACGCTGCCGGGCATGGCGGGCAGGGCGAGATCGGCGAGCGCCACGGTGCACGAAGCTCGCACCACGACCGCATCGGAGGTCCCCAATGCCGCGTTGAAGGCGCCGGTGTCGACGGCGAGGGCCTGCTGTCCGCAGTGAAGGCCTTCCTGCGCCAGGGTGTCGCGGGCCGTGGTGCTGGCTGCGGCGTGTGCTGCGGGTGCGGTGCGGGCCAGCGAAGCCGCGCGGGCTGCGGCGGTAGTGGCGGTATCTAGGGCGGCGTGGGCGCCCACGATCCGCCCGCCCGCGATCACCACGGCCAACACCACCAGCACCACTGGGGTGAGCAAGGCGAGTTCGACGCTCGCCGAACCTTCCTCCGAAAGCGTGTTCCATGGGCGCTTCATGATCTGCTCCCCGGAGTCGTGAACCTCTCCTGTTCGGCCGTCGCCGTGCGGGTGACGCGGAACTCGAGGCCGGGGATGGGCAGCACGCGCGGCGCGGTCGCCGACACCCGCACCATCACCGCCTCAGCTGCGGTTTCCACGCTCGTGGTGGGGTCGGTGGCGGCGTTCGGCGCGCGGGTGAGGAAGTCGGCGGCGGCGTGTTCTCCGGCGCCGGGGGTGGCGTTGTAGGCGCGGGCGGCGTGCAGGCCGGTGGTGGCGGCGTGCTGGCAGAGGCTGCGGGTGTGCCACCACAGCGCGGCTTGCACGATCGAGACCAGCAGGACCAGCGCGAGCCCGGCGAGTACGGCGGTTTCGACGGTTTCCGAGCCGCGGTCCGAGCACGTGTGTCTTGTGTGGACGGTCATCGAGCGGTCCTTCGGCTAGTGGATTTGGCCTTGGTACTTGTTGACCACGGCGGTGATCGCGGCGCCGAGCCCGACCGCGACGGCCAGGCCGATCGCGGTCAGCACCGCTTTCTCGGTGGTCTCGGAACCTTCGTCGTCGAACCGGATGCGATGGGCGCGGGTGGTGAGGTGGTCGACGACGGTGGTGGCGGCGAGCACGAGCGTCAGCGCCCAGTACTGGGCGACGTCGCGGCTGCGGTGCAGGGCGAGGCGGGTAGCGGTGTGCATGAGCGGTTCCTTCCGATCAGGTGGTGAGGAGTTGAGCGAGTGTGGGGTAGAGCACGAGGCCGAGGATGGCGAGCATCAGCAGCGAGGTCGGCAGGGTGAGGCGTTCGCTGCGGGAGTGGGCGTCGGCGGTGTCGGTGGCGAGCGCGGCATGGCGAAGCGAGGCGGCTTTGGTGTGCAGGCTGGTGGCGATGGCCGCGCCGTCGGCGGCGGTGTCGGCCAGGTCGGCGACTTCGGCGAGCTCCGAGAGCCGAAGCCGGTCGCCGAGGTTGCGCAGTGCGTCCCAGGGGGTGTGGCCGAGCCGGTGTGCTTGCGCGACGGTGGCCCGGATGCGCAGGAACAACGGATGCTCGGTGAGCTCCGCGGCCTCGCGCAGCGCGGGTGTGGCGGCGCGGCCGGCGTTGCGTTCTTGGGCGACGAGGTCGGGGTAGACCGCGAGCACACGGCGGTAGTCCTCGCGGCGCCGTGCGGCGGCGTCGCGGAGCTGGAAGTAGGGGAGCATGCCGCCGAGCCCGGCCCCTCCCACGACACCGAGAATCACGGCGGGCGTGGGCGGCACACCGGTGATGCTTGCGAGCAGGCCGATCCCGGTTCCGATCGCGGTGCCGAGTGCCGCGCCGCGCACGCGCTGGGCCAGGTACTGCTGCGGAGTTCGTTCCAGCAGGTCGAGGTCGGCGGTGGGGAGCCCGAGCCAGGGGTGCCGGGCGTTGGCGGCCCGCCGGGCGAGGCGGGCGGTGAGCAGGCGGGGGTCGCTGGTTTCGTCGGTGCGGGTGGTGATCTGGTCGAGTGCGGCGTCCAGGCGTAGCGGTGCTGCGGGCAGCATGGCGGCGAATGCCAGGACCAGTCCGGTGCCGAGGGTGAGTCCGAGCAGCAGGGCGAGGGGCATCATCGGGCCTCCCCGGTGGTGAGGTAGCGGCGTGGTGGGGGTGGGGTGGTGAGCCGGTGCATCCACACCAGCGCGCCCGCCCCGAAGACCGCGATCCCCGCGAGCACGAGCTGGCCGGCGCCGGTGGAGAACGGTGCGAGGTAGTGCCCGGCGAACAGCAGCAGCCCAGCAAGCATGGCCAGGGTGATGCCGACCAGGGACCGCACCGTGGTGCGGGGTTTGGCCCGGTCGGCTTCGACGTCCCGGCGTGCGGCGATCTCCCGGGCCTGGGCGTCGGCCTGGCGGTGCAGGAGCTCGGCGAGGCCGCGTCCGCCGGTGCGCAGCCGCAGCAGCAGGGCGAGCACGATCGCGTCGGCGGCCGGGTCGGCGAGCTCGTCGGCGAACTCGCGCAGCGCGGCTTCCATGCCGTGTGTGCGGGACCGTTGTGCGAGCCGCTGCACCGGTTCCGCTAGGGCCTCGGGGGCTGTGGCTGCGGAGCGGGTGATCGCCTGGGCGAGTCCTCCGGCCCCGGAGGCGAGCAGGTCGGCGACCCGCCGGGTCCAGGTCACCAGCACTTCGGCGCGTTCGATGCCGTGCCGGGTGTGGCTAGGGGAGAGCAGGTGGGGCAGGCCGAGCACGCCTGCGGCGACTGCGATGCCGCCGACCGGCCACCCGGTCACCCACCAGGCCCCTGAACCGAGGCCGACGGCGACGAGGGCGAGTCGGAGGCACCGCGCCGACCACCGCACCGGGGATGGGCGGTGCCGTATCGGCGTGCCGCCGTGTCCATAGAGGACGATCAGGATGGCGAGGGCGGCAGCGAGCCCGCACGCTCCGCCGGTGAGAACGATGCCGTTCATCGGCGATCACCCGCGAACACCGGTGGTGTGAACACGTCGGGGTCGAGCCCTGCGGCGTGCAGGCGGGAGAGCAGGCGGGGGCTGGGC
>NZ_JAIUJZ010000249.1:0-2129 GCF_020176775.1 Saccharopolyspora sp. 6M | reverse complement strand
CCCCGCCCCGCCCGCGCGGGCCCGGGCGCCCCCCCCCGCCCCCCCCCGCCCCCCCCCCCCCCCCCCCCGGGCGGGCGCGGGACCGCGGCACGCCCACCGCGGTCCGCAACTCCTCCAGCGGCGCCGCGGCCAGCACCTTCGGCGCGGGGAACGCGACCAGCCCGCCCGGCTGCGGCTCGCCGTACTCCGCCAGCAATCGGGCCGCGAACGTGCGGCCCGCCGCCACGCTCACCTGCTGGCCCAGCACCGTCGACACCGCGCCCTCGAACCCGTCCGCCCAGCCCACGACCCGCAGCCCCGGCCGGGCCGCCACCAACGGCTCCAGCAGCGGGTCCGCCGCCAGCACCGCGTCGATCCGCGCCACGTCCGCGTCCAACCCCAGCCAGTGCCGCACCAGCGCCGCCACCTCCTCTTCGGCGCCACCGGCCTCCCCGGACACGGCCACGTGATCCGCCGCCAGCCGCACCGACACCTCGGCGGGACCGCCCGCCAGCGGCAGCAGCCGCCGCACGCACCGCCGCGCCCGGTCCACCCGCTCCGCGCCCGGCAGCGCATGCGCCGCCAGCGCCGCCACCGCCGCATCCACCGCGAACGGGACCCGGACCGGGATCCGCAGCATCACCGCTCCGGCCACAACCCGGACGAACCCCGGCGGTGGCTGCCCAGCAGGTGCGTGTCCACCATGCCCACCGCCTCCATCAACGCGAACGTCGTCGTCGGGCCCACGAAGCGGAAACCCTTGCCGCGCAACGCCTTCGACAGCGCCACCGACTCCGGGGACGTCGTGGGCACCTCGCTCATCGAGCGCGGGCGCGGCGTCCGCTCCGGGCGGAACGACCACACGAGCGCGTCCAGGCCGCCCTGCTCGCGCAACGCCACCGTCGCCCGCGCGTTCCCGATCGTCGCCCGCACCTTCGCCTGGTTGCGCACGATCCCCGCGTCCGCCAGCAGCCGTGCCACGTCCTCCTCCGCATAGGCCGCCACCCGGTCCGGGTCGAAGTCGTCGAACGCCTTCCGGAAGGCCGGGCGCTTGCGCAAGATCGTCGCCCACGACAACCCGGCCTGGAAGCCCTCCAGCGAGATCCGCTCGAACAGCGGCTGCTCGCCCCGCACCGGCAATCCCCACTCGGTGTCGTAGTACTCCCGCAGCAGCGGATCGGCGGCCGCCCACGGCGGACGGGCCAGCCCGTCCTCCCCGACGATCAGGTCCTGCTCGCGCACGCTTCTCCTCCGCGTTCCGGGGCCAGTCCAGTGACCCGCAGGGTGATGTTGAGGCGGCCCGAGCGCAGCCCGCACGCCGGGTCCGCCGTGCCCGGGCGCACCGCCGGCACACCGTGGTACGCCAGCCGCGACGGGCCGCCGAACACGAACAGGTCCCCCGAGCACAGCTGCACATCGGTGTGCGGGTGGCCGCGGGACTCCGGGTTGCCGAACCGGAACACGCAGGTGTCGCCGATGCTCAACGACACCACCGGTGCCCGGGACAGCTCGTCCTCGTCCCGGTGCATGCCCATCCTGGCGTGCTCGTCGTAGAAGTTGATGAGCGCCGCGTCCGGGTGGTAGTCCGCGGCCTCCGCCGGACCGTACGCCGCGGCCAGCGCCGCCCGGCCCAGCTCGCCCAGCCGGTCCGGGAACGGCGCCACCCGCGCGCCGCCCGCGTCGTCGGCGGTGCGGCTGTAGGCGTACGGGTACCAGTGCCAGCCCAGGCACACCGTGCGCACCGACATCCGGTGCCCGCTCGGCAGCCGCGCCGCCCGCATCGGCACCGGGCCGCGCGCCCACTCCCGGCACGCCGCCACCAGCTCCCGCTGCCGGTCCAGGTCCAACCAGCCCGGCACGTGCACCGCGCCCGGCGCGACGACCCGGGGCGGCAGCGAGAACAGCGGTGCACCCATCGCTCCGATCCTCCTCCTCGGCGGAAGCCGACCGGCCCCCCGCCTCGCCGCGTCGTGCTGGGGGAGTGAACGGACCGTTCGACCAACTAGATGGGACGAACGGTCCGTTCACTCAACTCGGGTTCGGTCGTGTGCGAACGTCCGGTCGGGGTGGGCGGCCCCCGTGGGGCCCCAGCAAGGGCGGGCCGGCGCGTGGCCACCCACAAACAGGGGGGGGTGGGGGGGGGGCCGGGG
>NZ_JAIUJZ010000248.1:0-10526 GCF_020176775.1 Saccharopolyspora sp. 6M | reverse complement strand
CCCCCCGCCCCCCCCCCCGCCCCGGGGGGGGGGGGGGGGGGGGGGGCACCCCCCCCCCACATTTGGGCCCTTTGGGGCGCTTCCCCTCAACTCGGGTTCGGTCGTGTGCGAACGTCCGGTCGGGGTGAACGGCCCGTTTGCCCAACTAGATGGGACGAACGGTCCGTTCACTCCGATCAAAGTCGGTCGTGTGCGAACGTCCGGTTGAGGTGAACGGCCCGTTCGCCCAACTAGATGGGACGAACGGTCCGTTCACTCCGAACCGGTGGTTTCGAGGGTCAGGAGGGTCCGCTTCGCCTCCGCCCCGCCCACGTACCCGCCGGCGCTGCCGTCGGAACGCACCACCCGGTGGCACGGCACCACGATCGGCAGCGGGTTCGTCGCGCACGCCGTCCCGACCGCCCGCACCGCCCGCGGACTGCCCGCGGCGGCGGCGAGCTGCGCGTAGCTGGCGGTGCGCCCGTAGCCGACCTCGGCGAGCCGGGCCAGCACGGTGCGCCGGAACCCGCGGGACAGCCGCCGGTCCAACGCCAGCTCGAAGGAGGTGCGGTGCCCCGCGAAGTACTCGTCGAGCTGCCGCGCGACCCCGTCGAGCCTGCCGGGCGCGTGCAGCACCCGCGGGCTGATCCGCTCGGCCAGCGACGCCAGCACCTGCTCGGAGGCCCCGAACGCGACGCGCACCAGCCCGTCCTCGGTGGCCGCGAGCAGCAGTTCCCCGACCGGGCTGGGCACGGTCCGGTAGGCGACGTCGAGCAGCCCGTCCGCGGCGGCGGCGACGACCACGCGGTCGTGCAGCCGGGCGAGGGTGCCCGCGTCGGTCTCGGGCAGCGCGTCGAACAACCCGTCGGATGTCATCGTGTTCCTCCTCCCGAAGCCGGGTAGCTGCGGCGCAGCGCCCGGATCCCGTCGGCGGCGGCGCGGCGGGCCGCGTCGGTGCTGCCGCCGGTGATGGCCGCGATCTCCGCGTAGGGCAACCCGGCGAGGTGGTGGTAGGCGACGGCGGTGCGCTGCTTGGCGGGCAGCGCGGCCAACGCCTCCCACAGGTCGCCGTCCCAGTCCTCGGGGCGCCCGCGGTGCGCGGGCCGTTCCGGGACCTGCTCGACCGGGTTCGGGCGGCGGGCTCGGGCGCGAGTGGCGTCGATGGCCTTGCGGTGCGCGATGGTCACCAGCCACGCCTGCACGTTCGCGTGCTCGTCCAGCTCGGGGTAGGCGCGCAGCGCGGCGAGGAACGTCTCGGACCAGGCGTCCTCGGCGTCGACCGGCCCGAGCACGGCCCGGCACACCCGCAGCACCACCGCCCCGTGCTCGGCGACGATCTGCTCGAACGGTCTCATCACGTCCAGTAGACGCCGGGCGGCGCCGGAACGTGAGGCGCGTGGTGTTCTTGCCCGCCTCTCGGCACCATCGCCGGATGGGGGACGTCTTCGGCAACCTGGCGTTGATCTCGCTGTTCGTCCTGCTCGGGGGTTTCTTCGCGGCGGCGGAGATCGCGCTGGTGTCGTTGCGGCAGAGCCAGGTGCACCGGCTGGAGGACCTGGGCAGGCGCGGGGCGGGCGTGGCCCGGTTGAAGTCCGATCCGAACCGGATGCTCTCGGCGGTGCAGGTCGGCGTCACGTTCACCGGCTTCTTCGCCTCCAGCTACGGCGGGGCGACGCTCGCGGTGCGGCTGGAGCCGCCGCTGGTCGGGTGGGGCCTGCCGGTGGAGGTGCCGACGACGGTGGCGCTGGTGCTGGTGACCGCGTTCGTGTCGTACCTGTCGCTGGTGTTCGGCGAGCTGGCGCCGAAGCGCCTCGCGCTGCAGAAGCCGGAGGTGGTGTCGCTGGCGACGGCGGGAGTGCTGGACGCGGTGGCGACCGCGTTCCGGCCGGTGATCTGGCTGCTGTCGGTGTCGACGAACGGGGTGGTGCGGCTGCTGGGGGTGAGCCCGCGCGCCGACGAGCAGCAGGTCGGCGAGGAGGAGCTGCGCGACATGGTCCGCACCAGCGACCAGTTCACCACCGAGGAGCGCCGCCTCATCACCGACGCCTTCGAGGTCGGCGACCGGGTGCTGAGCGAAGTGATGGTGCCGCGCACCGAGGTCGACTTCCTCGACGCGGACACCGGCGCCGCCGACGCGGTCGACGAGGTGCTGGGGAAACCGCACTCGCGCTATCCGGTGCTGCGGGACGGTTCCGCCGACGACGTGGTCGGTTTCGTGCACGTGCGCGACCTGTACGAGGCGAGCCGCGGGAGCCGGGCTCGCACGGTCGGTTCGCTGGCGCGGCCGATCACGACGCTGCCGGGCACGAAGCCCGCGCTGGCCGCGTTGACGGCGATGCGCGGTCGCGGCGGCGGACACCTCGCCGTGGTCGCCGACGAGTACGGCGGCACCGCGGGCATCGTCAGCCTCGAAGACCTGGTGGAGGAGATCGTCGGCGAGATCTGGGACGAGTACGACCTGCGCGAACGCCCGGCCGCGCCACCCGCCGAGGGCGTGCTGGAGCTCGACGGCCTGCTGCACCGCAGCGAAGTGGCCGACCGCTCCGGGATCGCGCTGCCGGAGGGCCCGTACGACACCCTCGCCGGGTTCGTCCTCGCCCGCCTCGGCCGGATGCCGCGCGAGGGCGATTCGGTCACCGCCCTCGGCCACGAGTTCACGGTCCGCGCGGTGGAGGGCCGCCGCATCTCCCGCGTCCGCATCACCGGAGCGGCCCCCGACGACGACCGGTGAGACCGGGAGCGGCGCGGAGAACGCCGATGCGCTGAACACGCACCGTGTCCTGTTCGATACCGTACGTGCCGATCTCGTCGCGGAGGGTGCGCGAGGTCCACCGCTGTCGTCCGTGGGGGAGTTCTCGTCGTGGAAGCATTGGTCGCGTTGCTGGGGATCATCGGCCTGGGGGCCATGATCTGGGCGATCGTGCTGGGGGTCCGCCGTCGAGGCCGGTGGGATCCGGTGGTGCGCAAGGGTTTCTGGCTCCGGTTCGGCAGCGGTTATGCGGCGATGTTCCTGGCGCTGCTGCTGGATCCGGCCGAACCGGACGCCTTCGCGGGATTCCTGCTGCTGACCGGGATCGGGCTGATCGTCTGGTCCGGCGTGTTCGCGGTCCGGCATCCGCGCGGGTGGGACCGGACGATCACCCGCGGGTTCGCGGCTCGGCTGGCGCCGGGAGCGGTCCTGTTCGGCGTGGCGTTCGCGTTGCTGCCGCCCACCGGGTCGACCACGCGGGTGGTGGCCGATCAGGCGGCGCAGCCTTCGGCGACCGCGCCGGCGCCGAGCACCCCGGCCGCGCCTCCCGCTCCGGCGCTCCCGGCCGGTGTTCCGGCGGGGGTGCAGCGCGCGGTCGTGCTGAGCGTCGAGGCCGGCACTCGGCTCCGGCTCACCGCCGTCGAGGACGGGGCGATGCCCGGTTCCGTCCCGCGCGGCGTCCGGCTGCTGCACGTCCGCCCCGTCGCGGACTGCTTCCGGGAGGAGGCCACCGCCGAGCTGAACCGGCTCGCCCCCGTCGGATCGGTGGTCTGGGTGCTCCCGGACGTGCAGCCGCAGGACGAGCAGGGGTGGGACCTGCGCTACCTCTGGAACGACCGCGGGGAGTTCGTCAACGCCGACCTGGTCGGCGGTGGTTTCGCCGTCGCCGAGCAGATGCCGCCGAATTCGCTGCGCTGGGCGGAGATCTCCGCGGCGGGCGGGCGCGCCGAGCCGGCGGGCGCCGGGGCCTGGGCGGTGTGCGGCGCGGCCCGGGAGAGCTCCACGGCGGAACCCGATCCGCGGCCGAACCCCGAGCCGAACCCGGAGCCGAAGCCCCGGCCGAACCCGCAGCCCGCGCCGGACCCGACCTACGCGTCGGACGACGAGGACGACGAGGACGGCGGGGACGGCGGCGGTGCCGCCTACTACCCGAACTGCACGGCGGCGAAGGACGCGGGCGCGGCTCCCCTCTACCGCGGTCAGCTGGGATACCGCTCGGCGCTCGACCGGGACGGCGACGGGGTCGCCTGCGAGACCTGATCGCCGTCGGAGCTCGGCCCGCCCCCGCAGGCCTCGCCGGGCCGCAGTCGCGCGGCGGGAACCCGCACCGTCAGGTCAGGTGGGTGCGCTGGCCGTCGTGGTCGAGGATGGTGAGGATCTCCGCCGGTCCGCCGCGTGCGCCGAACGCGTGCGGGGTCATGGTGCTGAACTGCGCGGCCTGCCCCGACTCGATCAGGATGGTGCGTTCGCCGAGCACCAGCTCCACCGTCCCGGACAGCACCGTGAACCAGTCCTTGCCCGGGTGCACCGCCAGCCGCCCGGAGTCCCGCGCCGGCGCGGGCCGGGTGAGCCGCATCTTCGCGACGGTCATGCCGTGCGGCCCGGAGTCCTTGCTGAGCAGCCAGGACGTGGCGCCGCGGGTCTCGTCGCGCACCGGGCGGATCACCACGTCCTCGTCGGTGGCCGATTCGACCAGCTGGTCCAGGGTGGTGCCGAGCGCGCGGGCCAGCGGCGCCAGCTGGTCCAGGCTGATCCGCCGGTGCCCGGTCTCGATGCGGCTGAGCGTGGAGGTGCTCAGGTAGCAGCGCGCGGCCAGCTCGTCGAGGGACAGGCCCCGCGAGGTCCGCAGGCTCCGGATCCGTTGCCGGACGAGGGCGTCCAGCTCACCGTCTTGCGTCATGAGCAAAACAGTATGCCATCGACGCAATCCGCGGCTACCTTGGCGGCATGGCACACCACGAACACCCGAACACCGACGACACCGCTCAATTCGAGATGCTTGATCTCGACGCCGAGGTCATGCACGACCACCTGGCGGAGCTGACCGGGGAACTCGCCGAACTCGTCGACCCGCCGGTGCACCGGATCCTCGACCTGGGCTGCGGCACCGGGGCGGGCACCTTCGTCCTGCTGGAGCGGTTCGCGCGGGCCACCGTGCTCGCCGTGGACACCGACGATTCCGTGCTCGCGCACCTGACGACCAAGGCCGCCGCCCGCGGCGAAGCCGACCGGGTGCGCACCGAGCGCGCCGACCTCGACGCCGGATTCCCGTCGCTGGACGCGCCCGTCGACCTGGTGTGGGCGTCCGCGTCCCTGCACCACCTGGCCGATCCGGCGCGGGTGCTCGGCGAGGTGTTCGCGGCGCTGCGGCCCGGCGGGGTGCTTGCGGTGGCGGAGCTCGACTCGTTCCCCCGGTTCCTGCCCGACGACCTGGGTTTCGGCCGGCCCGGCCTGGAGGAGCGCTGCCGCGACCTGCTCGCCCGCAAGCGCGCCGAGCACCTGCCGCACATCAGCGCCGACTGGGCGGAACCGGTGGCCGGAGCCGGTTTCACCGCGGTCGCGCACCGCACCGTCGGCGTCGACCTGCCCGCCCCGCTGCCCGCCGTCGCGCGGCGCTACGCCGAGGTGACGCTGCGCCGGATGCGCCCGTTCCTCGACGCGTCCCTCGACGAGGCCGACGTCGCGGCCCTCGGCGAACTCCTCGACTCCGACGGCCCCGGCGCCCTCCGCAACCGCGACGACCTCACCGTCCGAGCCACCCGAACCTTCCTCGCCGCCCGCCGCCCCTGATCGGGCTCCGAGCGGACGGGGTGGGTCCGCCGTTCCGGTGAGGTTCGGCCGCGCGGCGGTGTCGACGGCAGCCCGAGTCGATCATGATGCCGGTGTCGTGCGCGTCGGCGCGCACCCCGCGGAGGGCGGGCGTTCGATCGCGATCCGGCGGCCGACCGGGCGATCGGATCCGGCCGGACAGTGCTTATACTGTTCGTGACAGTGCAAGTGTCACGATCGGTTGTGAGGTGCTCGATGCCTGATCGTTCCGGTGTCGAACCCGCCCGTCTCAGCTGGACGCGCCCCGGATCCGGCGCGACCGCCGTGGCACCCGGAACGCCGGTGCTGAACACCCGGAGTCCCAGCGTGGCGCGGTGCTTCGACGCGCTGCTCGGCGGCAAGGACCACTACGCCGTGGACCGGGCCGTGGTCGACGCCGCCCTGGAGATCGCTCCCGGCCTCGTCGTCGCCACCCAGGACCACCGGGAATGGCTGATGCGGGTCGTGCGCTACCTGGCGGGCACCGTCGGCATCGACCAGTTCCTCGACATCGGCGCCGGCCTCCCCACCGGCGAGAACACCCACGAGGTCGCGCAGCGCGCCAACCCGGACGCGGTCGTCGTGTACGCCGACCACGACCCGATGGTCTTCTCCCACGGCCAAGCGCTGCTCGTCGACAACGACCACACCCACTTCGCGTTCGCCGACCTCACCGAACCGGAGACGCTGCTGGCGCTGCCCGCCGTGGCCCGCAACATCGACCTGTCCCGCCCGGTGGCGATGCTGCAGGGCGCCACGTTGCAGCACGTCGCGGACGACCGGTCGCCGCACCGCGTGCTGGCGCGGTACCTGGACGCGTTCGCGCCCGGCTCCTACGTCGCGATCAGCCACCTGCACAGCCCGGCGGACCCCGCGCACGCGGCGCCCCCCGCGCAGCTGGAGAAGCTGATGCTCGCCGAGCTCGGCACCGGCTGGTTCCGCGGGCGGGCCGAGATCGAGGCGCTGTTCGACGGCACCGAGATCACCGAACCCGGCCTGGTGCGCCCTCTCGACTGGTGGCCGGACGGCCCGCGGCTGCGCGCCCGCGTACCGGCGCAGAACCTGTTGCTGTGCGGGGTAGGCCGCAAGCCCTGACCGGTCCACCGCGCACCCGGTCGCACTCGGTGGTCTGGCAGGATTCCGACGTTGCACCGGGCGTTGAGGTGGAGGCTGACCCGTGTTCGTTCTCGGCATCGACAGTTCGACCCAATCCACCAAAGCGGTCGTCGCCGACGCGGAGACGGGCCGGGTCGTGGCCGAGGGCAAGGCGCAGCACCCCACCGGGACCGAAGTGGACCCGTGGGCGTGGTGGACCGCGGCGCG
The DNA here is from genome assembly GCF_020176775.1 of Saccharopolyspora sp. 6M. Taxonomy (NCBI): domain Bacteria; kingdom Bacillati; phylum Actinomycetota; class Actinomycetes; order Pseudonocardiales; family Pseudonocardiaceae; genus Saccharopolyspora; species Saccharopolyspora sp. 6M. The sequence goes on along the minus strand of NZ_JAIUJZ010000248.1, from coordinate 3,667 downwards.
CGACGCCATCGAGCAGGCCGCCGCGCACACCCCCGGTGAGATCGGCGCCGTCTCGGTCGCGGGCCAGCAGCACGGCATGGTCGCGGTCGACTCCGCGGGCGACCCGGTGCGGGATGCGTTGCTGTGGAACGACACCCGCTCCGCGCCGCAGGCCCGCGCCCTGGTCGCCGAGCACGGGGCGGCGGTGATGGCGGAGCGCACCGGTTCAGTGCCCGTCGCGAGCTTCACGCTCACCAAGCTGGCCTGGCTGGCCGAGCACGAACCGCACCGCGCCGACCTGGTGGACCGGGTGCTGCTGCCGCACGACTGGCTGACCTGGCTGCTCGCCGGACGGCCCGAGCGGGCCTGCACCGACCGCGGTGACGCCTCCGGCACCGGCTACTTCGCGCCCGCCACCGGGGAATGGCTGCCGGACCTGCTCTCCGCCGCGATGGGCGGCCGGAGCCCGCGGCTGCCGGACGTGCTCGACCCGGCCGGATCCGCGGGCCGTGCCACGGGATTCGCCCCGTTGGAGGGGGCGCTGCTCGGCGCGGGCACCGGCGACAACATGGCGGGCGCGCTCGGCATCGGTGCCGGGCCGGGCGACGTGGTGGTGTCGCTGGGCACCTCCGGTACCGCGTTCGCCGTCGCCGAGCACCCCAGCGCGGACGAGACGGGCCTGGTCGCCGGGTTCTGCGACGCCACCGGCCGCTACCTGCCGCTGGTGTGCACGCTCAACGCGGCCCGGGTGCTCAGCGGTGCCGCCACGATGCTCGGCACCGACCTCGCCGGGCTGGACCGGCTGGCGCTGGAGGCGGCACCCGGCGCGGGCGGGCTCACCCTGCTGCCCTACCTGGAAGGCGAACGCACCCCGGACCTGCCGGACGCCACCGGCACGCTCGCCGGGATCCGCGGCGGCAACATGACCCCGCAGAACCTGGCCCGCGCCGCCGTCGAAGGCATGCTGTGCGGCCTCGCCGACGGGGTCGACGCGCTGCGGGCGGCCGGGGTGGAGGTGCGGCGCGTGCTGCTGATCGGCGGTGCCAGCGAATCGGCCGCGGTGCGCGCGGTCGCCCCCTCCCTGTTCGGGGTGCCGGTGGACATCCCGGAAGCCGCCGAGTACGTGGCGCTCGGCGCCGCGAAGCAGGCCGCCTGGGTGCTGTCCGGCGCCGCCGCACCGCCCGAGTGGGAACTGCGCTCCAGCCGCTGCGACGCCGCGAACGCCTACCAGGGCGATGCGGTCCGCCACGCCTACCACGCCACCCGCGAACGCCTGCACGGCGTCTGATCCCCCTGCGCGGCAAGGAGAACCGCCCGGACGGACCAGCGAGCGCTGCGGCGATCGGGTGGTCCGCGCCGCGGAACGCCGACCCGGCCGGGAACCCCCGATACGTTCGATCACGGTCCGGATCATCGGGGAACGCGGAGGTTCGCGAGGATGAGCACCGATCACCGCGGGGAGAAGCTGCGCCGCGCCGCGGAACGCGCCGTCGCCGCCTACCCGTCGCTGGCGAGCTGGCAGCGGCAGGTGCTGGCCAGGTTCCTGGTGGAGGGCCGCGGCGGCTGGCGCACCCACGTGCACACCGCTTTCCCGGACGTCCCCGCCGGCCACCCCGACGCGCTGCTGATCGGCCCGCTCGGCGTGCTGGCCGTCCTCGTCCGCGACGCCGAACCGGAACCGGGCGAAGTCCGCGCCGCGCTGCGGCACGCGACCGAGCCGTTCATCGGCGTGCGCACCTCCGCCGGGGTCGTCAGCGAGTCGGTGGTCCGGCCCGTGGTGGTGCTGCCCGCGGGCGCGGAACCGTCGAAGCGATCCGCCGGTCACCACCTCGTGGTGACCGGGGCGACGCTGGACCGGGTGCTGCGGAAGGGAGAACGCAGGCTCACCGGGCGCGACGTGGAGTCGCTGCTCGGGCGTCTGGGCGAGTCCGCGTTCCTCCCGCTCGTGCCGCGGCAGGACACGGCCCCCGCGGGCGCCGGGGCCGAGCTGTTCGACCTCGACGACCTGGCGAAGGACCGGTTCGACGCGGTGCTGGACGGCCCGTTCGAGTCCTGGCTGACATTCCTGGACGACTCGCAGCACGCGATGGTCCGCCGCGACTACAGCGGCCCGGCCCGGATCAGCGGGCCCGCGGGCACCGGGAAGTCCGTGGTCGCCCTGCACCGGCTGGTGCGGATGGCGCGGAACAGCGTGGGACCGCTGCTGTTCACGACCTTCGCCAGCAACCTGCCGCCGATCGCGCAGCGGTCCTTCCACCGGCTGGCCCCCGAACTCGACGGGCGCGTCCGGTTCGACCACCTGCACCGCTGGGCGCGGGAGTTCCTGCGCAGCCGCGGGAACGAGCTGCCGGTCAAGTCCTCGGCGGACTGCTTCTCCCGCGCCTGGTCGAAGTTCGGCAAGCACACCAGGCTCGCCGAGCTCAACCGGCACGAGTACTGGCGGGACGAGATCGACCGCGTCATCAAGGGCCGCGGCATCACCGCACTCGCCGAGTACCAGGGCCTGCACCGCACCGGACGCGGCCTGCGCTTGACCGCGGCGGACCGCGAACTGGTGTGGCGGCTCCACGAGCACTACGAGCAGATCCGCCGGGAGCGCGGCCTGCACGACCACAACGACGTGTTCACCGAGGCGTGCGCCGAACTGGAACGGGAACCGCTGGAGCGGCCGCTGGCCGGCGTCGTCGTCGACGAGGTGCAGGACATCACGCTCGTCGGGCTCCGGTTGGTGCACGCCCTCGCCGGGGACGGGCCGAACCGGCTGCTGCTCGTCGGCGACGGGCAGCAGCAGATCTACGCCGGTGGCTGGCGGCTCGTCGACGCGGGCATCCCCATCCGGGGCCGTGGCGAGGTGCTGCGCACCAACTACCGGAACGCCTCGCGGATCCTGGAATGGGCGCAGCGGTTCGACGCCACCAACCAGGTCGACGACCTCGACGGTGCTCCCGGGTTCTCGCTGCGCGAGTCGGTGGCGACGTACCACGGTGGGGACGTGGTGCCGTGGAAGGACCCGGAACGGCTCGAAGACGCGCTGGTCGCCGCCGTGCGCGACCGGCCCGAACCGGACGACGTCGCGGTGCTGACGTTCGAGAAGTCCGCCGCGGACCGGTGGCGGGACGTGTTGCGCCGCAACGGGATTCCGGTCCGGAACCTGGACGGCTGGGCCGGGGAACGGGACGGTCGGGTCAGCGTCGGCACCGTGCACCGCGCGAAGGGCCTGGAGTTCCGCGAGGTGTTCGTCCCGGAGCTCCCCGCCGAGGACGGGGACGACGATCGCGACCGCGATCTGCGGGAACTCGCGCAGCGCGCCCGGCTCGTCGCGCTGACCCGCGCCCGGGACCTGCTGTGGGTGGGGCCGCCGCGTGCCGCCGGGTGAGGCCGGAACGGAGGAGCCGCGGCCGTGCCGGGGGAATCGCGGTGGCGGACCGGCCCGTTCGGGCTGAACCGCGCGGAGGACCCCGGGACACCGCCCTGCTTTCGGTGCCGCGTCGAAGGAGAGGAGAGCCGCGTTGTCCGAACCGGGTGCGGTCGTCGTGATCGTCGTGCTGATCCTGTTGCTCGTGCTGGTCGGGTCCGCGTCCGGGAAGTCCGGCGGACGCGGGGGCGGGGGCTGGCACGGCGACGGCGGCAGCGGTGATGGCGGTGGCGGAGACGGCGGTGGCGGTTGCGGTGGCGACGGTGGGGGCGG
>NZ_JAIUJZ010000247.1:0-3708 GCF_020176775.1 Saccharopolyspora sp. 6M | reverse complement strand
GGCGGCGAGACCGCGGGCAGCGTCGCCGTTCGCGACGGACGCATCGCCGCCGTCGCACCGCACGACGCGCCGCCGCCCGCCGCGCGCACCGTGGAGCTGGACGACGACGAGGTGCTGCTGCCCCGCCTGTTCGACACCCACGTGCACGTCAACGACCCCGGCCGCGCCGAGTGGGAGGGCTTCCCGACCGCCACCCGCGCCGCCGCCGCGGGCGGCATCACCACGCTGCTGGACATGCCGCTGAACAGCCTCCCGCCGACCGTCGACCCCGAATCCCTCGCGGTGAAGCGGGAATCCGCGCGCGGCAGGGTGCACGTGGACGTCGGTTTCTGGGGCGGTGCGATCCCCGGCAACCGGGCGCACCTCGGGCCGCTGCACGACGCCGGGGTGTTCGGGTTCAAGAGCTTCCTGCTGCACTCCGGCGTCGACGAGTTCCCGCCGCTGGACCCCGCCGGGCTGGAAGCGGCGCTGGCCGAGCTCACGACCCGCGACGCGCTGCTGATCGTGCACGCCGAGAACTCGGCAGCGATCGACGCCGCACCCAGCCCGCACGGCGAGCACTACCGCGACTTCCTCGCCTCCCGCCCGCGCGGCGCGGAGGACGTGGCCATCGCCCAGGTCCTCGACCTGGCGCGGCGCACCGGCGGGCGGGTGCACGTGCTGCACCTGTCCTCCTCGGACGCGCTGCCGATGATCGCCGCCGCGAAGGCGGACGGGGTGCGGGTGACCGTGGAGACCTGCCCGCACTACCTCTGCTTCACCGCCGAGGAGATCCCGGACGGCGCCACCCAGTTCAAGTGCTGCCCGCCGATCCGCGAAGCGGCCAACCGCGAACGGCTCTGGCAGGGGCTCGCCGACGGCACCATCGACTGCGTCGTCAGCGACCACTCGCCCTGCACGCCGGAGCTGAAGCGGCTCGACACCGGCGACTTCGGCGTCGCCTGGGGCGGCGTGTCCAGCCTGCAGCTGGGGTTGGCCGCGGTGTGGACGCAGGCCCGGCTGCGCGGGCACGGGCTGGCGGACGTGGTGCGCTGGATGGCCGGGCGCACCGCGGAGATCGCCGGTTTGCACCGCAAGGGCGCCGTCGAACCGGGCGCCGACGCCGACCTGTGCGCGTTCGCCCCCGACGACGCCTTCGTCGTCGACGCCGCCGGACTGCACCACCGCAACCCCGTCACCGCCTACCAGGGCCGCGCGCTCGCCGGACGCGTCCGGCGCACCTGGCTGCGCGGCGAACCCGTCGACGTCGCAGGCCCACCACGAGGAACGTTGCTGAGCAGGGGAGAAGCATGAACGACCGGTCCGCGCTGCCCGAACTCGCCTCGCGCGCCGTCGGCGGCGCCGTCGTGCACGCCAACGACGAGCTGTTCGCCGAACGCGAGAACCTGATCAAACCCGCCGCGCCCGCCTACCAGCCCTACACGTTCGGCCACAAAGGACAGGTCTACGACGGGTGGGAGACCCGGCGGCGTCGCGAACCGGGCCACGACTTCGCGCTGATCCGCCTCGGGCTGCCCGGGATCGTGCGGCGGCTCGTGGTGGACACCGCGTTCTTCACGGGCAACTACCCGCCCGAGGTGTCCGTGCAGGGCGCGGCCGTGGACGGTTACCCGAGCCCGGCGGAACTCCTCGACGCCGACTGGGTGGAGCTGCTGCCCGCCTCGCCGGTCCGCGGGGACGCCGAGAACTCCTTCGACGTGGACACCGCGCTGCGCTGCACCCACCTGAAGCTGTGCATGCACCCGGACGGCGGCATCGCCCGGTTGCGCGCCCGCGGCGAACCCGTCGCCGACCCGCGGTGGGCGCGCGGCGAGTTCGACCTGGCCGCGCTGGAGCACGGCGGGCACGTCACCGGGTGCAGCAACATGTTCTACAGCTCGCCGTCGAACCTGCTCGCGCCCGGCCGGGCCGCCGTGATGGGCGAGGGCTGGGAGACCGCGCGGCGCCGCGACGACGGCAACGACTGGGTGGAGGTGGGGCTCGCCGCCGCCGGCGTGCTCACCGCCGCCGAGCTCGACACCAGCCACTTCGTCGGCAACGCGCCCGGCTGGGCGACTCTGTCCGGTGTGGACGGACGGGTGGCCGATCCGGCGGATCCCGCGGCGTGGCGGGAGATCCTGCCGCGCACCCGGTTGCAACCCGACACCCGGCACCGGTTCCGGCTGCACTCCGGCGCCGAGTTCACCCACGTGCGGCTCGACGTGCACCCGGACGGCGGCATGGCGCGGCTGCGGCTGCACGGCACCGCCACCGCCGACGGGCACGCCGATCTGGTGCGCCGCTGGTCCGCCGCGGTGCCGCCGGAGTACGCGCGGGCCGTGCTGCTCGACTGCGGGGTCCCGGCGGACACCGCCGCCGAGCTCGCCGCCGCGTCCGGTCCCGACGCCGACACCGCGCTGGCGGCGGCCTTCCGCTGAGCGGCCGTTTCCGCCGAGCGGCAGGGATTGCCGCTGCCCGGCCGGGCTTTCCGCCCGACCGGCCTGGCTTTCCGCCGACCGATCGGAGCGGGCACCGGAAGTCGGGTGCGCCGCGGCACCGCCGACCTAGCGTGGTGCGCACCAGGAGGAAGGAGGACCCGGTGCTGGATCGGCTGAACGCGGCCCTGGACCACGCGGAGGAGCACCTCGGCGACACCGTCGACGTGGGCGAGCTCGCGCGGATCACGGCCACCTCCGAGTACCACTTCCGGCGGATGTTCTCCGCGCTGGCGGGCATGCCGTTCTCGGAGTACCTGCGGCGCAGGCGGCTCACCCTCGCCGGGGCGGAAGTGCTCGCCGGGCGGCGGACGCTGCTGGACATCGCCGTCCGGTACGGCTACGGCTCGGGGGAGGCGTTCGCGCGGGCGTTCCGCGCGGTGCACGGCGTCGGCCCCGGCGAAGCCCGCCGCGACGGCGCCGCGCTGCGGTCCCAGCAGCGGATCTCCTTCCGGCTCACCGTCGAAGGGAGCAGCGAGATGCGCTACCGCATCGTGCGCCGCGAGGCGTTCCACGTCGTCGGCCGGAAGGCCCGGGTACCGCTCGTGCACGAAGGCCCCAACCCGGCGATCGTCGAGCACGTCCGCGGCATCGGCCCGGACGAGCTGCGGCGCATCGCCGCCCTGTCCGACCAGGAACCGGCGGGCATCATCGCCGCCACCGACGACCTGGACGACAGCCGTGCCGAGGGAACCACGCTCGACTACTACCACGGGGCGGTGACCCGGGATCCCGGTCCGGACGACCTGGACTCGCTGGCCGTCCTCGCCGGGGCCTGGGCGGTGTTCGAGGTCTCCGGCGAGTTCCCGCACGCGATCCAGTACCTGTGGCGCGACGTCTACACCGAGTGGTTCCCGTCGAACCCCTACCGCAGCAGGCCCGGCCCGGAACTCCTCCGCACCGAGGTGTCCGAGGACGGCGCCCGCGGCGAAGCCGAGCTGTGGATCCCGGTCGAAGAGGCCTGACGAACTGGTTCCCCGTCTTCGAACTCGGTTTGCGCAGGGCTCGAGTGGCGGAACCCCAGCGGTTCCCTAGCTGCCCGCGTTCCCGGTGTGGCCGCGAGTTCTGAGCTACCGGTCCGCTGATTTCCACCCGTGCCCCGCAGTCGTGTGCGTTTCCCGTCAGCGGCGCAGCCGCTGAGCCGCCGACCACCCGCGCAGCAGGACCACCCGCGGGTTCTCAGCCGGTACCAACGGGGGGCCGCGTTTTTACAAGTGGGGGGGGCCCGGTGGGT
>NZ_JAIUJZ010000246.1:914-9619 GCF_020176775.1 Saccharopolyspora sp. 6M | reverse complement strand
CCCACCGGCGCGCTTTACCCCCCCCGGCCCCCGCGGGGGGGGGGCCCCCCCCCCGGGGGGCCCCCCCCCCCCGCCGCCGACCACCAGAGCAAGGTGACCACCAGCGGGTTCTCAGCGGTTCCCTCGCGAGGACAGCTTTTTCCCTCGTGGCGGAGCCACTTGGGAAAAAGATCCCGCAGCGAGGGAACCGCTGAGGTTCCGCCACCCCAGTGCTGGGCAACAGAAGCAGCCACTCATGTCAGAATGCTGACATGAGTGGTTCCGGTGTTGAGCTGGAGACGTCCCTGGGCTACCTGCTCAAGGAGGTGTCGAGCACGCTCCGCGCCGCCATGGAGGAGGTGCTGCGGCCGCTCGGGATGACCGTCACGCACTACTCCTGCCTGGAGCTGCTGGCGCAACGGCCGGGCCTGTCCAACTCCGAGCTCGCGCGGGGCGCGTTCGTGACGCGGCAGTCGATGAACGTGCTGCTGCGGAACCTGGAGCGCGACGGCTACGTGACCAGGCCCGCCGAGGCGCCGGTCGGCAAGGCGCTGCCCGCGCGGCTCACGCCCAGCGGCCGGCGCAGCCTGGAGCAGGCCAGCGCGGCCGTCCGGGACGTCGAGCGCCGGATGCTCGGCGAGCTGACCGAAGCGGAGCAGGCTGAGGCGTTCCGGCTGCTCAAGGGCATGATCTACTCGCTGCGGGAGCGGTCCGGCTGACCGGTCGCCGGGCTCGTCCGGCTGTCCGGGGTTCGACCGGCTGGCCAGCTCGACCGGCTGTCCGGTCCGACTGGCTGTCCGGGTCCGTCCCTGCGGGCCGGTCAGCTCAGGACGATCGTCTCCACCGGCAGGCCGGGCGTGGCGGAGAGGTCCAGCGGGGACGGCTTCGCGCCCGCGGCCACCACGTGCGCGCCGAGCACAGCGATCATTGCGCCGTTGTCGGTGCACAGCCGGGGCCGCGGCACCCGCAGCTCGATCCCCGCCGCCGCGCACCGCTCCGCGGCCAGCGCGGACAGCCGCGAATTCGCCGCCACGCCACCGGAGATCACCAGCGTGCCCACCCCGAGGTCCTGCGCCGCGCGCACCGCCTTGAACGTGAGCACGTCCGCCACGGCCTCCTGGAACGAGGCGCACACGTCGGCGACCGGGATCTCCCGGCCCGCCCGCTGCTCGCCCTCGACCCAGCGGGCCACCGCGGTCTTCAGCCCGGAGAACGAGAAGTCGTGCCGCGCGTCCCGCGGACCGGTCAGCCCGCGCGGGAACGCGATCGCCTTCGAATTCCCCTGCTTGGCCAGCCCGTCGATCGGCGGCCCGCCCGGGTACGGCAGGTCGAGGATGCGGGCGACCTTGTCGTAGGCCTCCCCGGCGGCGTCGTCGATGGTGGAGCCGACCTGGGTGATCCGCTCCGCGATGCCCTCCACCAGCAGGAGCTGGCTGTGCCCGCCGGAGACCAGCAGCGCCAGGCAGCGCGGCGGCAGCGGACCGTGCTGCAGGGTGTCCACGGCGACGTGCCCGCCGAGGTGGTTCACCCCGTACAGCGGGACGTCCAGCGCCACCGAGTACGCCTTGGCGGCGGCGACGCCCACCATCAGCGCACCGGCCAGGCCGGGTCCCGCCGTCACCGCGATGGCGTCCACATCGGACAGTTCGAGCCCGGATTCGTCCAGCGCGCGGCGCATCGTGGGCGCCATCGCGGTCAGGTGCGCCCGGCTGGCGATCTCCGGCACGACGCCGCCGAAGCGGGCGTGCTCGTCGACGCTGGAGGCCACGGCGTCCGCGAGCAGCTCCACCGAGCCGTCCGCGCCGAGCCGCACCAGCCCGACCCCGGTCTCGTCGCAGGAGCTCTCGATGCCGAGCACGATCCGGTCGGTGGTGGTCATGACGCACCACCTCCCTCCGCAGTGGGGTCGGCCGCGGGCCTGCGCATCGTGTGCGCGTCCGCGCCCGAAGGCTGGTAGTAGCGCTTGCGCAGGCCGACGATCTCGAACCCGTTCTTCCGGTACAGCTCGATCGCCGGGTCGTTGTCGGTGCGCACTTCGAGGAACGTGGTGGCGCGGTGCTCGTCGGCGCGGGCCAGCAGCCGCAGCAGCAGCGCCCGTCCCACCCCGCGGCCCTGGTGCGCGGGATCGACGCCGATGGTGTGCACCTCCGCGTCCACCTCCGGTGGCCGTCCGGCCAGCGACAGCCCGGCGTAGCCGATCAGCTGCTCCGCCTCGTCGTAGGCGCCCAGGTAGTGGTGGCCGCGGTCCAGCTCGGCGGCGAACGACTCCAGCGACCACGGGTCGTCGCCGGGGAACAGCACCTGCTCCAGCTCGGCGCAGCGCTTCAGGTCGTTCCGCCGCAGCTTCGCGATGAACGGGGTGCTCATGACGCCGCCTCCGGGCTGACCTGCTTGCGCGGGCCGGGCGCGGTGGCGTCCGGACGGCGCAGGTACATCGGCACCAGCGGCAGCGGTTCCTCCCCGCTGTGCAGGTCGTGCCGCGCGGCCGCCACCAGGCCGGTGGGGGTGGGGTACTCGGTGTCGAGGACCGGCAGCCCGAACACGTCGCCGTGCGCCGAGGCCATCTCGCCCGCGGCGAAGTCCAGGTCCAGCTCGGCGATCTCCGCGGGCACGTCGGCCGGGCGGTGCACGTGCGGGCCGGTGAGGCGCTCCCGGTCCGGGCCGTAGGCCGCCCAGTACACCTCCTTGCGGCGCGCGTCCGTGGCGACCAGCAGCCGCATCCCGCCCGCGGCGGCGCCGGACACGGCGGCACCCGGCTCGCCGCCGCCGGCCCCCACGCCCTGCGCGGCGGCCGTCTCCGGAACCGCGGCGGCGATCGCGTCCAGGCTGCACACCGGGTGCACCGGGACGTCCAGGGCCTGCCCGAGCGCGGCGGCCGTCACCATGCCCGCCCGCAGCCCGGTGAACGGACCGGGCCCGGAGCCGACGACGATCGCGTCCGCGTCCGCCAGCCGGTGACCGGCCTCGGAGACCGCCGCCATCAGGTGCGGGGTGAGCAGTTCGCCGTGCGCCCGGGCGTTCACCGTCACGCGTTGTGCGAGGGGGCGGGGCCCGCCGCCGTCCAAGGCGACCAGCCCTGCGGTGACCGCGGGCGTCGAAGTGTCCAGCGCGATGACGAGCACAGCCGAAAAGGCTACGTCACCCCAGGTCACCGACGTGTCCCGGGTGCCGGGCGGCACCCCGGCCACGACGAACCCCGCGCACTCCGCTCGGGGTGAACGGACCGTTCGTCCAACCGGGCGGTCCGTGCACCCGGGGCGGGCAGGGTGAACGGACCGTTGGTCCAACGGGATGGGACGAACGGTCCGTTGATTCCCCGCTCAGCCGATGGCGCGACCCGCGTAGTCCGGCGCCCGCTCGGTGCGCTCGGCGATGCGCGCCGCGATCTCGTCCGGGAACGGGACCGAACGGCCCGCCGCCGAATCGACGTGCAGCGCCAGCAGCTCCTCGGTGGCCACCACCGTCCCGTCCACCACCATCTCGTGGCACAGCACCAGCTTCTTCGGCCCGCCGCCGACGATCCGCGAGGTCACCACGAGCTCCGCGTCGGGCCCGACTTCGCGCAGGTAGCGGACGTGCGCCTCCACGGTGTAGAGCGAGCGGCCGGTCTCCCGGTACGCGGCGTCCAGGCCGAGCCCGTCCATCACCGCGTCGGTGGCGAAGCCGAACACCAGCACGTAGTAGGCCTCGCTGAGGTGCCCGTTGTAGTCGATCCACTCGGGCCGCACCCGCTGCCGGAACTCGCTCACGCGCCACCGCCCCGGACGGCCCGCACCGCGCGCAGCACGGCGATGACCGCGCGGTCCCGGTCGGCGACCAGCTCGGCGATGCTGCGCCCGTCGGCGGTCTCCTCGCAGCCCTGCACCATCCGGTCCCGCAGCTCGGTGGTGAGCTCCGGTGCTTCCAGCCGCGTCCACGGCGACTTCAGCGACGGCCCGAAGTGGTCGAGCATGTGCGCCATGCCGCCTTCGCCACCCGCGAGGTGGAAGGTCAGGCAGGGCCCGAGGAACGGCCACCGCAGCCCGGGGCCTTCGGTGATGGAGGCGTCGATCTGCTCCACGGTCGCCTCGCCCTCGGCGACCATGTGCAGCGCCTCCCGCCACAGCGCCTCCTGCAGCCGGTTCGCGATGAACCCGGGCACCTCGCGGTCCATGGTGATCACCGATTTCCCGGCGACCTCGAAGAACCGGGACGCCCAGGTGACCGCCTCCGGGTCGGTGCGCTCGCCGCCGACGACCTCCACCAGCGGGATGAGGTACGGCGGGTTGAACGGGTGTCCGACCACGAGCCGTTCCGGGGTGGCGCAGCGCTGCTGCATCTCGGTCATGCCGTAGCCGGAGGTGGACGAGGACACCACGACGCCGGGCGGGGTGGCCGCGTCGATGCGGGCCAGCAGGTCCTGCTTGAGCTCCAGGTCCTCTGGGGCGCTCTCCTGCACGAACTCGGCGCCGGCGACCGCTTCCTCCAGGGTGGCGGTGACGGTGAGCGCGTCCCGGGACGCGCCCGGTGCCAGGCCCAGTTCGGTCAGCGCGGGCCATGCCGCGTCCACCAGCCGCCGCAGCTTCTCCGCCGCGTCCGGCGCCGGGTCCCACGCCGTCACCCGGTAACCGCGCGCCAGGAAGTGCGCCGCCCAGCCACCGCCGATCACGCCCGCGCCGATGCAGGCGACCTCGCGCACCGCTTCCGGTGCCACCGGGGCTGCCATCAGGAGGTCCGCCGCTTCAGGCCGAGCTTCGCGCGCGCCTGGTCGGGGGTGGCGATCCGCGCGCCCATGCCCTCGATGATCGTCACGGCGCGCTCGACGAGCTGCGCGTTGGTGGCCTTCACGCCCTTGCTCAGGTAGAGGTTGTCTTCCAGCCCGACGCGGACCTGGCCGCCGAGCAGCGCGGATTGCGCCACCCATGGCAGCTGGTTGCGGCCGATCGCGAAGCTCGCCCAGTTGGCGCCCTCCGGCAGCATGTTCACCATCGCCTGCAACACGCCCGGGTCGGCGGGGGCGCCGTACGGGATGCCGGTGCACAGCTGGAACAGCGGCGGCGGGTCGATGAGGCCTTCGTCGATGAGCTTGGTGGCGAACCACAGCTGCCCGGTGTCGAAGATCTCCAGCTCGGGCTTCACGCCGAGCTCCTGGATGCGCTTCGCGCCGGCCCGCAGCATGTCGGGCGTGCTGATGTAGAGCTGGCTGCCCTCGCCGAAGTTCAGCGAGCCGCAGTCCATGGTGCAGATGTCCGGCAGCAGCTCCTCGACGTGCGGCAGCCGGTCCAGGCCGTTGACCAGGTCGGTGCCGTCGACGGGCTTGAGCGGGTCGTCCGGATCGATCACCAGGTCGCCGCCCATCCCGGCGGTCAGGTTGATGACGACGTCCACACCGGACTCGCGGATGCGGCGCACGACCTCGCGGTAGAGCGGGACCTCGCGGGAGCCCTGGCCGGTCTCGACGTCGCGCACGTGGATGTGGACCACGGCGGCGCCCGCGTCGGCGGCCTGCACGGCGGACTCGGCGATCTGCTCGGGGGTCACCGGTACGTGTTCGCTGCGGCCGACGGTGTCGCCCGCTCCCGTCAACGCGGCGGTGATGATCACTTCCTCGTTCATGCGCCCTCCCTGTCGCGGTCGGCCCGGCGCGGGCCGCGGTGACGCTAGCAAGAGCGTTGCGAAATTCGCAATGCTCCGTCCGGGCAGAGCTGGGCTGGGAAGCGGAACGGTCAGTGCAGAGGCGGAAGTGCTGGTCGCGATCGCGGAAGAAACTGATCGTCGACTCAGTCGATCGCGGGGTCCGGCCGCCGTGCCTGTCACCCGGGCGAACCAGGGGAGCGGCGGGGAAGGCGGCGAGAGCGCGAACCCGGGGCAGGCCACGTGCAGGCGAACCGGGCAGGCCACCGTGCGGGGGAAGCACGACGGGACGAACCACGGGAGGGCGAACCAGGGGAACGCGAACTAGGGGAACGCGAACCCGGCGCGCCGCCCGCGCCGCATCACCGGCTGAACCAGAACGCCTTCGCCACGGCCAGGAACTCGCGCCGCGCACCCCGCGCCGACACCCGGCGCAACCCGTCCGCCGCCGCGTCGTGCCCCACCCCGTACGCGTCCATCCCGGCCCGGCGGCACAGCGCGATCGACCGGCGCAGGTGGAACTTCGAGGTCACCACGGTCACCGCGTGCAGCCCGAAGTCCGCGACCGCGCCGCGGCAGGACGCCCAGGTGTCCACACCGGACTCGTCCATCACCACCGCCCGCTCCGGAATCCCGTGGCGCAGCAGGAAGTCCCGCATCACGACCGGTTCGCTGTACCCGCGGGAGTGCGGGCTGCCGCTGACCAGGATCCACCGCACCCGGCCCGCCCGGTGCAGCTCCACCGCGACGGCGAGCCTGCCCTGCAGGATCCGGCTCGGCAGCCCGTCGCGGCGCACCCCGGCGCCCAGCACCAGCGCGACCTCGGCGGCGGGCACGTCGGCCACCGTCCGCACCCGGCCGCGGCTGCGCGCCAGCACCCACCACGACGGCAGCGCGGCCAGCACCACCGCGGCACCCGCCGCACCACACCATCGCCTGCGCACGGGGCAAGTGTGCCGTGCCGCGGCCCGGTCGCCGACAGCGGCCGAACGGGTGCCGCCCGGACCGCGCCGGACGGCACCCACGGCGGATCAGGCCTCGTGCAGCCTCGGTTCGCCGTCGGCGACGGTGAAGCTCCGCGCGGTGCTCGCCGCACCGCCCGGTTCCGTCACGTGCGGCACCGTCCGGAAGTCCGCCCGCAGCTCGTCCGCGCCGAACCGGGTGCGCACGTAGCCGCGGCGGTTCCGGTGGAACTTGATGTGCGGGTTCTCCGCCAGCACCGCCGACTTCGGGTCGTCGTCCCCGTCGCCGCCGCTGGTGATCGAGGTGGTGACCAGCTCGGTGCCGACGACCGCCGAGTCCGGGTCCTCGTGCGCGGCCTGCACCTCCGCGGCCCAGTGCCGGTGCACGTCGCCGGTCAGCACCACCGCGTTGCGCGCCTGCGCGAGCCCCGCGGCGATCCGGTCCCGGTTCGCCACGTACCCCGCCCACGAGTCGGTGCTGAACGCGACGCCCTCGTCCACGTCGTTGTCCAGCCGGGAGAAGAACACCTGCTGCCCCAGCACGTCCCAGCGCGCCTGCGAGGTGGCGAGCCCGTCCAGCAGCCAGCGCTCCTGCTCGGCGCCGGTGATCGTGCGGTCCGGTTCCAGCCGCTCCGCGCAGTCCACGTTCCCGGCGTCGTCGCAGGGCTGGTCGTCGCGGTACTGGCGGGTGTCGAGCATGTGGAACGTGGCCAGCGCGCCCCAGCCCAACCGGCGGTACAGCCGCATGTCGGCGCCGACGGGCTTGGCCGAGGAGCGCAGCGGCATGTTCTCGTAGTACGCCTGGAACGCGGCGGCGCGCCGGTCGAGGAAGTGCTCGTCGGGCGTCTCCGGCACGTCCCCGGCCCAGTTGTTCTCGGTCTCGTGGTCGTCCCACACGACGATCCACGGCGCGGTGGCGTGCGCGAGCTGCAGGTCGGCGTCGGTCTTGTACTGGGCGTGCCGCTGCCGGTAGTTCGCCAGCGTGCGGGTCTCCGGCCCGAGCACCCGCCGCACGTCGTCGTCCTCGGCGGCGTACTCGTACTGGTAGTCGCCGAGGTGCAGGATCAGCCCGGGCTGGTCCTCGGCCATCCGCCGGTAGGCGGTGAAGTGGCCCTGGCCGAAGTGCGCGCAGGACGCGAAGCACATGGTCAGCGGGTCGAGCGCGCCGGGCGCGGGGGCGGTGCGGGTGCGGCCGGCACGGGACACGGCGCCTTCGGCGCGGAACCGGTAGTAGTACTCGGCGCCGGGCCGCAGTCCTTCGAGCTCGACGTGCACGCTGTGGCCGAGCTCCGGTGCGGCCTGGGCCTGGCCGCGCCGCACGACGCGGCTGAACCGCTCGTTCTCGGCGACCTCCCACTGCACGTCGACGACCTTGTCGGGCATGCCGCCGCGGCCGTCGTCGGCGGTCGGGTCGGGGGCGAGCCTGGTCCAGAGCACGACGCCGTCCGGAACGGGGTCGCCGGAGGCGACGCCGAGGGTGAACGGGTCGCGGAGCGGGCGTCCGGTGCCCGCGCCGCGCAGCGGTAGCGGTCCGGCGAGGGCGGTTCCCGCGAGCGCGGTGCCGCCCAGCGCGGCCGCGCCGCCGAGCAGCACGGCGCGCCGGGACACGGATCGGGATGTGGTGGGGTCGGGCATTCGGGCGGTCCTCCCAGAGACCTCGGTGGTCGCCGCGGCCGACGTGCTCGGTGCACGTCGAAGCAGGCGTGCGCCCGCTTTCGGCTTCACTCGAACGGGTGGAAAGGTATCCGCGCCCGGTGGGCATCCGGTTAACTTCTGGCGAAGACGGGTTGTTGATCACCGCGACCGCGCCGCAGGGCCTTCCGCGAAGCGGGAGGAGCGATCAGCGCGGGCGCCAGCCGGACCGGCCGGGAGGCCCGGACGGGCCGGGTGGGCGAGAGGGGCGAGGGCGGCGTTCCCACGGACGGTTCGTGGGCTTCGTCGGAGCCATGCGGCAGAACCTAAGCCACAGCGCCTCGATGGTGTGAACCGCCCTCGGGTTCCGGTGACATTTCCCGCATGCCGATCTACCTGCGAAGATCGGCAGCATGGGCCGGGCGGGGGGGCCCCCCCCCCCCCGCCGCCGGGGCCCCCCCCCCCCCCGCGGCCCGGGCGGGGCACGCCCGGTCCGCCCCCGCCAGATCGGCCGCCCGG
>NZ_JAIUJZ010000246.1:0-907 GCF_020176775.1 Saccharopolyspora sp. 6M | reverse complement strand
CCTTGATGACCCCGGCGACCCCGGCCGCGGGCGGGGGGGGGCCGCGGGGGGGCGGGGGGGGGCCCCCCCCCCGCGGGGGGGGCCGCGGGGGCCCCGGGGGGGGCCCCCCGCCCCGCGCCGCCGCCCGGCCCACCCGTCCCAGCTCGACCCGGGCCCACCTCGACGGTTCCGCACCGGCAAGATCGGCCGCCGGCACGACCGGGCGATCACCGGAGATCAGTTCCGCGCTACCGGGGCGCGCGCCGCGCACGTCCGCGGCCGGTCACCGCTCGCCGATCCGCGTTCCGCGCCATCGAGTGACGACGGATCGGGTGCCCGGTTGTTGAGGCTTGGCACTCGCGTGGGTAGAGTGCCAATCAGCACGGCGCCGCTGCGCCCCGGCACCCGCGACGACGGGGAGCCACGGAGCCGTCACCCAAACCACAGCCAACGCTTACGCAGGCCCCAGAAGGTGGAGGTCACACCGTGGCGAGCATCAAGCCGCTTGAGGACAAGATCGTTGTCCAGGCGAGCGAAGCCGAGACGACCACTGCGTCCGGCATCGTGATCCCGGACACCGCCAAGGAGAAGCCCCAGGAGGGCAAGGTCCTGGCCGTCGGCCCGGGTCGCGTCGACGACAAGGGCAACCGCGTCCCCGTCGACGTGCAGGAAGGTGACGTCGTCATCTACTCCAAGTACGGCGGCACCGAGGTCAAGTACAACGGCGAGGAGTACCTGATCCTCTCCGCCCGCGACGTGCTGGCCGTCGTCAACTGACGACCCGCACCATGCGCACCCCACCGCCCCGGGGGGGCCCCCCCCGGGGCCCCCGGGGGGGGGGGGGTGGAAGGCCCGGCGGCGGGCCCCCCCCCCCGCGGGGGCGCCCCCCCCCCCCCGCCCCCCCCCGGGGGGGCCCCCCGCCGCCCGA
>NZ_JAIUJZ010000245.1:0-7010 GCF_020176775.1 Saccharopolyspora sp. 6M | reverse complement strand
TCTCGACTCCTTCCTGTCAGCGGCGAAGCCGCTGAGCAGCGACCACCTGATCACCCGGACCACCCGCGGGTTCTCAGCGTCCTCGCGAGGAGGACGCTGAGGTTCCGCCACCCGACCCCCAGAGCAACCGAACCCCGGAAAACCGAAAAACTCAGCGCTCCTCGCGGCGGAGCGCCCGGGTGATGCCCGCGGCCACCGTCGTGGCCAGCACCCAGCCGACCGCGATGAGCACCACGGTGATCCACTGCGAATGGCCCTCGGCCCGCCACATCACGTCGTGCCCGAGGTTGATGATCGGCACCAGCTGGTCGACGGTGTACAGGAACGGGTTCCACACCGGGTCGTCGTCGGCGTTGATCGGCTTCAGCTCGTGCTGGCTGAACCACGCCGAGCCCGCCGCGGCGAACGCGAGCAGCCACAGCAGCGCGCGCAGCGGCCGGTACCCGTAGGCGACGGTGCTGCGCTGCAGCAGGCTCCACAACCGCACGGGTGGTCGCAGCAGCAGCGGGGACGCCCCGGCCAGCGCCTGGTACCGGCGGCGCTGCTTCTCGATGAGCACCGTGACCGCGTGTTCCTCGTTGCCGTTGTTGCGGAACACGGTGGCGAGCTGGTCGTACGGCCCCGGCTGGTAGCGCCCGGAGGTGGCGCGCAGCCACGCGAGCCGCTCCCGGACCCGCGCCCCGTCGGTCGGTTCGATCGGATGGCTGAGGTTGTAGTAGGTGAAGTCCTCGACGTCGACGCCGCCCTGCGCGTCCCAGGTCTCGGCGTTGTCGGCGAGCAGTTCGCACTGCGCCTGCCGCAGCACCACCCGGCCCTGCGGTGGCGTGGCGGGCAGCAGCGTCAGTTCCTGCGCCACCAGGCCGAAGGCGCCGAACGCGTTGGCGGAGCTGCCGTCGCCGAGCACGCAGCCCCAGAAGTTCGCCTGCCTGCCGATGACGGCCCGCCGCAGCTGCACCTCGCCCTCGGCGCGGAACGGCCGGACGCCTTCCGCGCACACCAGGTCCCGCCCGATGTTCGCGGCCCGCAGGTCCAGCGAGGACTTGTACGCCTTGCGGTGCCGGTGCCAGGCGGGCTTGAGCAGGTGCGCGGCCCGCAGGTCCACGTTGGCGCCGATGTCGGCGCCCTGCAGCTGCAGGGTGCCGGAGATGTCGGCCTCGCGGCAGTCGAAGTTGCTGCCGACCTGGATCCGGTTGGCCTGCAGGGTGTCGGTGCGCGGCCCGACGAGGGTGGCGCCGGTGAGCTGGAAGCTGCCGTGCACCTTCACGTCCACCATGCGCATCTGCCCGCGCAGCACCGCGTGCGCCGCCTCCAGGTTGCCGAGCACCTCGGTGCCGTCGAGGTGCAGCGCGCGCATCGGCTGCTCCACCGAGGCGGCGGCGGAGCGCGACCAGCTCAGGTCGATCTGCGCGCCCGCCATCCGCAGGTCGCCGCCGATCCGGCTGCTGACCATGCGGATGGTGCCGCCGCTGCGGAAGTTCTGGTCCAGCTGCACGTCGCCGCGCACTTCGCCGCGGTCCAGCAGCAACGTGCTGATCGGGTCGTCGTGCTGGGACTCGCCGCGCTTCGGCGGCGCCACCCCGGGTTCGAGCACCGCGTCCCGCAGCCGCAGATCCCCTTCGACGTGCGCGCTGGGCAGGTACAGCAGGCCGGCGACGCTGAACGGTCCGCCGCCGATGGGGTCGACGTCGCCGCGGAAGCTGCCGCCGATCTGGATGCCGTTGGCGTTGATGGCGGTGCGGCCGCGGTTGCGCAGCGCCCCGCCGGAGAAGTTGAGGTTGCCGCCGATCTTCGCGCCCGGGATCCGCACTTCCCCGGCCACCTTGAGCCGCAGCCCGAGCAGCGCCCCGGCGATCTCCAGCCGGTCCGCGTAGATGGCGCGGCCGCCGGGGTTGCGCAGCTCGGAGTCGTTGAGCAGCAGCGAACCGCCGAGCTGCGCGTCGGCGAGGTCCACGATGCCGCCGATGCTGGTGCAGTTGCGCAGCACCGTGTCGTGGCTGGTGCGCAGATTCCGCCCGTTCAGCCCCGGGAAGCGGCAACCCCACAGCACGAGCCCGGCGAGCGTGGCCTGGCGCAGGTCGGGCCGCATGTCGAAGCGGCAGCGCACGAACTCCAGCAGGTACGGCAGTTCCGCCGCGCGCAGGTCCAGCCTGCCGGTGATCACCGCGTCCTCGATGCGCACCACGGGCTGCTGCCCGCCGCGGCGCCAGAACGCGCGCCAGCCCTGCTCGTCGGGCGATTCGACGAGCTTGCGGGTGAGGTACTCGCCGCGGATCTCCCGTTCCGGGTCGAACATGTCGGCGTGCACGTCGAGCGGGACGACCGGGCCGTCGGGTCTGCGACCCCACGCCCTGCCCTGCCCGAGCAGGTCGTCGAGCCGCTGCTCGGCAGCGGTCGGTGCCCCGATGTTGTCCCACGGCCTGTTCGGCACGATCCCGCCCCCGACATCGAATCCGGCGAACCCAACGCAGCGTAGTAGATCAACTACCACCGACAGCTCAGACGCGTGAGTTCAGCTTGGGGTTGCGACGGGTTCGACCGACACCGCCGAGGGAGCGGACCGGCACATCGCCGAGCCGCCGCGAAACCACCGAACGTCCGAACAGGACTACTCCGGCGGGGACCGCTGCACCGGGTCGGCGGGATCGTGGCGCGACGACCGCTACGCACCGCAGCCGCGGCGTCCGCACCGTTCCACCGCGCGGGCGGACGGGATCACGACCGGGAAGCCGCGCACTCCGGCGAGGACCGCCGGCGGATCACTCCGCGGGGCGCGCGTGCGTCGGGTTCAGGACGCGGGACAGGAAGGTTCGGGTGCGTTCCTCCGCGGGCGCGCCGATCACCTCGGCGGGCGGCCCCTGCTCGACGACGACGCCGCCGTCCATGAACAGCACCCGGTCGGCGACCTCGCGAGCGAACTGCATCTCGTGCGTCACCACCAGCATCGTCATGCCCTCGTCGGCGAGCCCGCGCATCACGCCCAGCACGTCGCCGACGAGCTCCGGGTCCAATGCGGACGTCGGCTCGTCGAACAGCATCACGTTGGGGTTCATGGACAGGGCCCGGGCGATGGCGACCCGCTGCTGCTGCCCGCCGGAGAGCTGCGCGGGCAGCGCGTCCTCCTTCTCGGCGAGGCCCACCCGGTCCAGGTTCTCCCGCGCCACCCGGTCGGCTTCGGCCCGGCCCCGGCGCAGCACCTTGCGCTGCGCCACGGTGAGGTTCTCCAGCACGGTCAGGTGCGAGAACAGGTTGAAGCCCTGGAACACCATGCCGATGTGCCTGCGCGCGGCGTCGATGTCGGTGTCCGGGTCGGTGACCTCGACCCCGTCCACCGCGATGCGCCCGGCCGTGGGCTCCTCCAGCAGGTTCACGCAGCGCAGCAGGGTGGACTTGCCGGACCCGGACGGCCCGATCACGCACACCACCTCGCCGCGGTCCACGGTCAGGTCGATGCCGCGCAGCACCTGCAGCGGGCCGAACGCCTTGTCCAGCCCGGAAACCTCGATCATCGCGCTCATCCGGCGCCCCTCACTGCCTCGTCGTGGTCCGTCACTTGCCGCGGGCGGTCCGGCCGCCGCCGTAGCGGCGCTCCAACCGGTTCGACAGCCGCGACAGCGGAATCGTGATGATCAGGTAGCAGAGCCCGGCGAGCAGGATCGGCGTCAGCGACTGGTACTGGGTGAGCGCGCCGCGCCCGAACTTCGACAGCTCGTACTGGTCCGCCGACAGGCCCAGCAGGTAGATCAGCGAGGAGTCCTTGGTGAGCAGGATCAGCTCGTTCGTCAACGGCGGCAGGATGATCCGGAACGCCTGCGGCATCACGACGGTCACCATGGTGCGCGCCGGGGACATGCCCAGCGAACGCGCCGCCTCCACCTGGCCCTTCGGCACCGCCTGCACCCCGGCGCGGATCGTCTCCGCCATGTACGCGGCGCCGACCAGCCCGAGGCTCAGCATCACCGTCGAGTAGATGTCGAAGACCAGCTGGAACGCGATCGGCACCCCGTAGCCGAGGGCGATGAACACCAGCAGCGCGGGCACCCCGCGGAAGAACTCGACGTAGGCGGTGGCGATCCACCGGTACGGCGCCACCGAGGACAGCCGCATCAGCGCCAGCACCACGCCGAGCGCCAGACCGAACGCGAAGCCCAGCGCGGTGTAGACGATGGTGTTGACCAGCGCCGTGGTGATGATCCCCGGGAACTGGGCGACGGCCACGTCCACGTTGAAGAACGCGTCGGCGATCTTGCCCCAGTCGGCGAGCAGCGCGATCAGCACGATCGCGACCGCGAGGACGGCGTACTGCGCGCCGCGGACCACGCGGGCGCGCTGCCGCTTGCTCGACCGCGGTTTCGCGGTCGTGTCGGTTGCTGCCATTCCTCAGACTCTCCCCGGGCGGTTTCCTCGGCGCTGGGCTGGTGGTGGCGTGCGGCGGGCCGAGTCGGCGCCGCGCAGCAGGCGGGGCCGGGGCCTGCGCGGCTCCCGGCCCCGGGCCGGGGACGTCACGGCTGGTCCGGGTTCTTGCCGAACCACTTCTCGTAGATCCGGTCGTACTCGCCGGATTCCCGCGCCTTGCGCAGCGAGTCGTTGACCTTCTGGACGAGCTGGGCGTTGCCGCGCTGGACGGCGACGCCGTAGACCTCGCCGGTGCTGTACTCGGCGGTGACCTTCGTGTCCGGGTTCTTCTTGGCGAAGTCGAGCATCACGCCGTTGTCGTTGATGCCCGCGTCGACCTTCCCGCTCTGCACCGCGTTCTGCAGCAGCCCCAGGTCCTCGTACTGGACGATCTCGTACCCGTGCTCGGCCTCGTGCTCCTCGGCGTAGTCCTCACCGGTGGTGCCGAGGTGCACGCCGAGCTTCTTGCCGCGCAGCGCGGCCATGTCCGGGTAGGGGTGCTCGGCGCTGACCAGCAGCGCCTGCTTCGCGTCGAAGTACGGGTCGGAGAAGTCCATGTTCTGCTGCCGCGCGTCGGTGATCGTGATCGCGGCGGCGGCGACGTCGCACTTGCGGGTGTTGAGGGCTTCGCCGGACTGGATGCCTTCGAAGGGCGTGTCGAAGAACTTCTGCTCCAGGCCGAGGTCGCGGGCGACGAGGTCGACGAGCTCGACGTCGAAGCCGGTGGTCTTGCCGCCCTCGTCGAACTGGAACGGCGGGTACGGCAGCTGGGTGCAGGTGGTGAGCTTGCCGGGCTCCACGAAGCGGAGCTCCCCGTCGGCACCGGTGGGCGCGATGGACTGCGCGCAGCCCGCCGCGGTCAGCACCAGCGCGGGCAGCAGGGCCAGGGCTCTCCAGGTGGTCCGACGCGCCACGATGTCACTCCTAGTAGGTGAGTACGCGAGTGCTGAGATGGTGCCACCCGAACGGGGTCAAGTCTCGGCTCTCGATGTTGCGAAGCTGTCAAATTTTTCCGCGCCGGCCACCGGACCCCGCGAGGTCCGCACCACCGAGCCGTCCGACCTCGCGAGCACCATCCCTGACGGGCGGTTCTTGCCGGTCGAGCCGAGCCGGGGCTCAGTTTCATGTGCTGGACGCCCCTGGTCAACAGGGAATTCACCATCGGATCTTTCCCGGGATGTGAGAGAAATCTTGTTGCCCCGGCAAGCGTGGACCGTTCGCCGGAGATCGTTGCGCCGGTCGCCACCCATCACGGACGGTGTTCGCCACCCGCCATCGGTGGGACGTCGGCAGCGGTTGCCGGACTACCCCACGTTCGGCCCCTGCCGCCGTTCGCCGAGCTTCGGCACACTCCGCCGCCGAGGAGGCGATGCCGATGACCGACGACCGGACGCCCTGCCCCCGATCCACCACCCCGCCGGCCGCGCGGCGACTCGCGATGGCGGGCGCGCTGCTGGCCTGCGCCGGGTTCGCGCTGCCCGCGCTCACCGGGTCCACCGCCGCGGCCCGGCCAGGGCCGGAACGACCCGCACCGGAAAGAGTCGCGCCCGGCGGCGCACCGCTGGACGTGCTCCAGCTCAACCTCTGCCACCGCGACGCCGACGGCTGCGCCGCGCACGACGACACCGCGGTGCGCTCCGGGATCGCCGCGATCCGGCAGCGCGGACCGGACGTGGTCACGCTCAACGAGGTGTGCGCGCACGACATCACCACGATGTCCCGCGACACCGGCTACCGCGCCGAGTTCGCCCCCGAGCTGACCGGGGACGCACCGGTGCGCTGCGCCGACGGCCGCGGCGACCACGGGGTCGCCGTGCTGACCCACCGCGACCTGGGTGCGTCCGACGGCGCGGTCGTGGAGCGCGGCTTCGCGGCGCAGGACGCCGGCCCGACCCGGCGGGTGCTGCTGTGCGTCCCGTTCCCCGCGCTGTCCGCCTGCACCGCGCAGCTGTCCCCCGCGGATCCGGCGGTCGCCCGGCGGCAGTGCGCCGAGCTGGTGGGTGCCGCGACGGGCACCGGCCGACCGGCCGTGGTCGGCGGCGACCTCAACCTGACCGCGGAGGCGGACGTGCGCGGCTGCCTGCCCGCGAACTGGTCGCACGCCGGGGACGGCGCGGTGCAGCACGTGCTCGCCGACACCGGGTTCACGTTCGTGCGCAGCGAGAACCTGCCGGTGGACGGGTCCTCGCACCCGGGGCTGCTGGCCGAGCTGACCGGCTGAGCGGGGATCTCCGGGATTCCCCTGAGGCGGGCGTCCCGGAGATCGGGCACCCTGGGGTGAAGATCGCGAACTTTCCAGGAGGAATCAGTCGATGAACCTGTCCCGTCCCCAGCACGACAAGTGGATCGCCGGCGTGTGCGCCGGTCTCGCCGAACGCTTCGGCCTCGGCAAGGGACTGGTGCGCTTCCTGTTCATCCTGTCCTGCCTGCTGCCCGGCACGCAGGTCATCGTCTACATCGTCCTGTGGATCCTGATGCCGAAGAGCAGCTGACCCGGGGGCCCCCCCCCCCCCCCCCGCCCCGCGGGGGGCCCCCCCCGCCCCGGCGGGGGGGGGGGGGCCCCGGGGCCCCGCGCCCCGGGGGGGGGGGGGGGGGGCCCCCCCCCGGCCCCCCCCCGG
>NZ_JAIUJZ010000244.1:0-6616 GCF_020176775.1 Saccharopolyspora sp. 6M | reverse complement strand
CACCCCGGCCGGCCCGGCGCCCGGCCCCGCGGTCATGCGCCACCCTGCGCAGGGGCACCTGGCGCCCCCCCCCCCGGCCCCCGGGGGCCCCCCCCGCCCCCCGGGGCGGGGGGGGCGCACCAGGATCAGCGGCGGGCGTGCGCGTCCAGCGCGTACGCGATCGCCGTGGTGATCTTCGCGGCGAACTCCAGGTGCAGCGACTCGTCCGGCACGTGCGCGTTGCTGCCCGGTCCGAGCGCCCCCGTGACCACGAACTGCGCGTCCGGGTAGGCGCCCTGCAGCAGCCCCATCAGCGGGATCGAGCCGCCCAGGCCCATCGTCGCCCACGGCGCGCCGAACACGTCCTCGCTCACCGCGTCCAACGCGGTCTCCAGCCACGGCTCGGTGTCCGGCGCGTTCCAGCCCGCCGCGCCGTCCGACAGCGGGAACGTCACCTCCGCGCCGTAGGGCACGTCCGTCGACAGCGCCGCGCGCAACGCGGCCAGCGCCACCTCCGGGTCGGTCGTCGGCGGGGTGCGCACGCTCAGCGCCAGCGTCGTCTGCGGCCGCAGCACGTTGCCCGCGTCCGGCAGCGAGGGCAGGCCCTCCGCGCCGATCACCGAGACGGTGGGGCGCCAGGTGTTGTTCAGCGCCAGCTCCACCTCGTCCTCGGAAACCCAGCGCATGCCCTCCCGCGCAGGCACCGAATCGCGGATCAGGCCGGGCGCCGCCTCCACCGCGGCCCGCGCCTGCGCCACCCGGTTCGCCGGGATCTCCGCGTTCAGCTCCGGCAGCAGCACCTCGCCGGTCGCCGAGTCCTCGATCCGGTCCAGCAGGGCGCGCAGCACGCGGAACGAGCTCGGCACGATGCCGCTGGCCGTGCCCGAGTGCTGACCGCCGTCGAGCACCCGCACCTGCACGCCCACCCGCACGTCCCCGCGCAGCGAGGTCGTCAGCCACATCCGCTCGTAGTCGGCCGCGCCCGAGTCCAAGCACACCACCAGCGACACGGCACCGAGCCGGTCCGCGAGGTGCTCCAGGTAGGCGGCCATGTCGGGGCTGCCGGACTCCTCGCCGGTCTCCAGCAGCAGCACGCAGCGCGCGTGCGCGCCGCCGTGCGCGCGGATCGCCTCGATCGCGGTGATCGCGGCGTACGGGGCGTAGCCGTCGTCGACGCTGCCGCGCCCGTAGAGCCTGCCGTCGCGCACCACCGGCGTCCACGGGTCCAGGCCCTCCGACCAGCCGCCGACCGGCGGCTGCTTGTCCAGGTGGCCGTAGAGCAGCACGGTGTCCTGCGAACCCGACTCCGGCACCGGCTCGGTCGCCGGGACGTCGACCAGCAGCAGCGGGGTGCGCTCCGGCAGCCGCACCACGTCCAGCCGCACGCCGGGGATCTCCCGGGCGGTGATCCACTCCCGCACGTGCGCGATGGCCGCGTCCAGCTGACCGGCCGACTCCCACTCCGCGTCGTAGGCCGGCGAGACCGCCGGGATCCGGACGAGTTCGGAGAGGCTCGGCAGGACGGAGTCCTGCCACGCCTGTTCAACGGCGGTGCGCACGGCGGAACGATCCATGCCGCCGATCGTATGCCCGGGCCGGAGCGGCCGGTCCGCGCCGGGGGCCCGGCGGTCAGACTCCGCCCGCGCCAGCCCCGGCGGCCGCGGCGCCCGCGGGGCCCGCGCGCCCCGCCGCCCCCCCCCCCCGCGGGGGGGGCGCGCCCCCCCCCGCCCCCCCCGCCCCCCCGGCCCCGGGGGGCCCCCCCCCCCCCCCCCCGGCCCCGGCGCCGCGCGCCACCGCCGCCCGCACCGCCAGCTCGGCGGGGCCGCCGCCCAGCGCCGCGCCGATGCCCGCAGCGTGCACCAGCCCGCACCGCACGGCCCGCCGCCCGTCCGCCCGCAGCTCCCCGCGCGCCACCGCGCGCACCTGCTCGACCAGCTCCCGCCGCGCCGGGCCGACCGGGAAGTGCAGGTCGTCCGGGATGAACCCGAGCAGCTTGCGCGGCTCCCGCAGCAGCATCCCGCGGCGTTCCAGCAGCGCGCGGTGCTCCCGGAACCGGCCGATGCGGCGCGGCAGCAGGTCGGTCAGCTCCACCGGCCTGCCGCGCGGGCCGGACTTCTTCACCAGCCGCCCCAGCAGCTCGTCCGCCCAGTCCAGCCCGGTGCCGCACGGGTCGAGCACGGCCAGCTTCGTGCCGGTCAGCTCCACCTTCCCGCGCAGCGCGAGCTCGCCCAGCTCGGCGCACCAGGTGAGCAGGTCCGCGGGCCCCGCGCGGTGCCCGCCGTCCGGCCGGTGCAGCAGCAGCACGAGCTCGCCCGGCAGCGTCACCGACGGTGACGGTTCCGGGTCCACGTTCATGCGGCCCAGTGTGCCGTCCGCCCGACCGAGGTTTGGCGTGTTCTCGAAACAGCAGACCACCGGTACTCCGCAGTATCGGTGCTGCGACCTTCCCGACAGCGTTAGTCGGAACCCCATTGCTTGGATGACCTGCGATTTTCGCACCGATCAGCGGAAGCTACGGTTCCGTAGGGAACGATCTCCGCGACCTCGCGAGCTGAGATCGTCCCTGTGGCAGGGCTCACTGAATCGGCGGTACGCGTGCCAGGATGGCCAGGAGCGATCCAACCCACCCCGCCCGACCACCCGCACGGCCCCGACCCGGGCCTGCGGAGTACGAGCGGGGTACCCGGACCACGTCGCCACAAGCGACCGGCCCGGCGCGACACGAGGAGATCCGCATGTCCCCGGAACACTGGACGCGACCAGCCCATCCAGCGAACGAGACCGACGACGTCCGCACCGAGCCCCCTGCCGCTACCGCAGCGAAACCCACACGGGAGCAGGTGATCGCCGGTTTGCGCGCGACGAGCGAGGGCGGAGCTGATCTCGTACAGCTCCTCACCCCGGAAGGCCAGCGGGTATCGCACCCGGACTTCGACATCGACTTCACCGCGGAGCAGCTCCGCGACCTGTACCGGGACATGGTGCTGGTCCGGCGCTTCGACCGGGAGGGCAACGCCCTGCAGCGCCAGGGCCAGCTGGGCATCTGGGTGCCGCTGCTCGGCCAGGAAGCCGCGCAGGTCGGCGCGGGCCGCGCGATGCGCCCCCGCGACATGGCCTTCCCCAGCTACCGCGAGCACGGCGTCGCCTGGTGCCGCGGGCTGGACCCGACCGAGCTGCTCGGCATCTTCCGCGGCACCGACCACGGCAGCTGGGACCCGCTGAGCACCGGGTTCCACCTCTACACGATCGTCATCGGCAACCAGGCGCTCAACGCGACCGGGTACGCGATGGGGCAGAAGTTCGACGGCAAGGTCGGCGACGACGACGGCGAAGCGACCATGGTGTTCTTCGGCGACGGCGCCACCAGCCAGGGCGACGTGCACGAGGCGATGGTGTGGGGCTCGGTGTACGACGCGCCGCTCGTGCTGTTCTGCCAGAACAACCAGTGGGCCATCTCCGAACCGCTGGAGCGGCAGACGCGGGTTCCGCTGTACCGGCGCGCCGAGGGCTACGGCTTCCCCGGCATCCGCGTCGACGGCAACGACGTGCTCGCCAGCCTCGCCGTGTCCCGCTGGGCGCTGGACGAGTGCAGGCACGGCAACGGGCCGGTGCTGATCGAGGCGTTCACCTACCGGATGGACGCGCACACCACCACCGACGACCCGACCCGCTACCGGCTCACCGACGAGCTGGAGGCGTGGAAGCTGAAGGACCCGATCGAACGACTCCGGGTGCACCTGGTGCGCGAGCACGACGCCGGGCAGGACTTCTTCGACGACGTGCAGGCCGAGTCCGACGCGCTCGCCGCCCGGTTCCGCGACTTCTGCTTCGCCATGCCCGAACCCGACCCGTCCCGGATCTTCTCCGAGGTCTACGCCGAGGAGAGCCCGGTCGTGGCCGCGCAGCGCGACGAGCAGCTGCGCTACCTCGACGGGTTCGCCGAGCCCGCGCAGGGAGGTGCCCACTGATGGCCGCACCCGCGATGGAACGGACCGACGTCGGCGACGGCAGCACGGGCCGGTCGGCCGTGCAGACCGTGACGATGGCGAAGAGCCTCAACCTGGCGATGCGCTCGGCGCTGGAATCGGACCCGAAGGTCCTGGTCATGGGGGAGGACGTCGGCAAGCTCGGCGGCGTCTTCCGCGTCACCGACGGGCTGCAGAAGGACTTCGGCGAGCACCGCGTGCTGGACACGCCGCTGGCCGAGTCGGGGATCATCGGCACCGCCGTGGGGCTCGCGATCCGCGGCTACCGGCCGGTGTGCGAGATCCAGTTCGACGGGTTCATCTTCCCCGGCTACGACCAGATCGTCTCGCAGCTGGCGAAGCTGCACTTCCGCAGCCAGGGCAAGGTCAAGATGCCGGTGGTGGTGCGGGTGCCGTTCGGCGGCGGCATCGGTGCGGTCGAGCACCACTCCGAATCGCCGGAATCGCTGTTCGCGCACGTGGCCGGTGTGAAGGTGGTGGCCTGCTCGAACCCGGCGGACGCGTACTGGATGCTGCGGCAGGCCATCGCCTGCGACGACCCGGTGCTGTTCTTCGAGCCGAAGCGGCGCTACTACGAGAAGGCCGAGCTGGACACCGAGGCGCAGCCGCCGCCGCTGTTCACCTCCCGCGTGCTGCGGCGGGGTTCGGCGGCGACGATCGCGACCTACGGGCCCACGGTGCACACCTGCCTGGCCGCGGCGAGCGCCGCCGCCGAGGAGGGCACCGAGCTGGAGGTCGTCGACCTGCGCAGCCTGTCCCCGCTGGACCTGGAGCCGGTGTTCGAGTCGGTGCGCCGCACCGGCCGGCTGGTGCTGGCCAGCGAGGCCCCGGCGGAGTCCTCGGTCACCTCGGAGATCGCCGCGCGGGTGCAGCAGGAGTGCTTCTACTCGCTGGAGGCACCGGTGCTGCGGGTGACGGGCTTCGACGTGCCCTACCCGCCGACGAAGCTGGAGAAGCACTATCTGCCGGACCTCGACCGGGTGCTCGACGCCGTCGACCGCTCGCTGGCCTTCTGAGGGAGTCTGGGATGCCGCAACTCAAGCACTTCCCGCTGCCGGACGTCGGCGAAGGCCTCACCGAAGCCGAGATCCTCGGCTGGAAGGTGCAGCCGGGCGACTCGGTGACGGTCAACCAGGTGTTCGTGGAGATCGAGACGGCGAAGGCCGCGGTCGAGCTGCCCTGCGCCTACGAGGGCAAGGTCGTCGAGCTGCTCGCCGAGCCGGGCCAGACGGTCGAGGTCGGCACGCCGATCATCTCGATCGACGTGGACCCGGACGGCACCGCGCCGAGCGAGCCCGAACCGGACTCGTCCGGGGACTCGTCCGGGGAGTCGTCCGGCGAGGCGAAGACCCTGGTCGGCTACGGGCCGCAGGCGACGAGCTCGAAGCGCCGCCCGCGCAAGGCCGCCGCCGCGGCGGTGCCGGCCGCGGTGTCGGCCGGGACGGCGCAGCAGGCGCTGCAAGGTGCGATGGCGGGGTCGCTCGCATCCCCCGCCGTCCCCGCGCAGGCCACCGCACCCGCCGCACCCGCGCCGGAGCCACCCGCACCGGAACCGCCCGCGCCCGCCGCGGGCCCGGCGGGTGCGCCCGCACGGGGTTCGGTGCCGCTGGCGAAGCCGCCGGTCCGCAAGCTCGCCAAGGACCTCGGCGTGGACCTGCGGGCGCTCGCCGGCTCGGGCGCGGGCGGGGTGATCACCCGCAAGGACGTGGAGTCCGCGTCGGCCCCGGCCGAACCGGCCGCCGCTCCGGCCTCGGCTCCGGCGGGGGCGCGGGAACACCGGGTGCCGATCAAGGGCGTCCGCAAGGCCACCGCGCAGGCGATGGTGCGGAGCGCGTTCACCGCACCGCACGTCACGGAGTTCCTCACCGTGGACGTGACGCCGATGATGGAGCTGCGGCAGCGGCTGAAGTCGCACCCCGAGTTCCAGGGCGTGAAGCTCACGCCGCTGGCGTTCGCCGCGAAGGCGCTGTGCCTGGCGGTGCGCCGCACTCCGGACGTGAACGCCACCTGGGACGAGCAGGCCGGCGAGATCGTCTACAAGGACTACGTGCACCTGGGCATCGCGGCCGCCACGCCGCGGGGCTTGGTGGTGCCCAACGTCCGGGACGCGGACGGCATGTCGCTGCGGGAGCTCGCGGCGGCGCTGGAAGCGCTGACCACGACCGCGCGGGAGGGCAGGACCACGCCCGCCGAGATGACCGGCGGCACGATCACGATCACCAACGTGGGCGTGTTCGGCGTGGACACCGGAACGCCCATCCTCAACCCGGGGGAGTCGGCGATCCTCGCGTTCGGCGCGATCCGGGACATGCCGTGGGTGGTGGACGGCCAGGTGGTGCCGCGCAAGGTGTGCCAGCTGGCGCTGAGCTTCGACCACCGGGTGGTCGACGGCCAGCAGGGTTCGCAGTTCCTGGCGGACGTCGGCGCGCTGCTGGCCGACCCGGCGACGGCGATCACCTACTGATTCGGCTGCCGATCGGCTGCCGGTCGCGCTGCTGACGAGGGGGGGGGGGGGGGGGGGGGGCCCCCCGCGCGGGGGGGGGGGGGGGGGGGGGGGCGGGGGGGGGCGGGGGGGGGGCCCGGTCGGCAAGCACCTGCTGATCCGCTTCACCGGCGAGCGGACGTTGCACAGCCACCTGGGCATGGACGGC
>NZ_JAIUJZ010000243.1:0-8678 GCF_020176775.1 Saccharopolyspora sp. 6M | reverse complement strand
CCCCCGCCCCGGCGGCCGCGGCGCGCCCCCCCCCCCCCCCCGGGGCGCGCGGGGGGGGGGGGGGGGGGGGGGGCCCCCCCCCCCCCCCCCCCCCGCCAGGGAGCCTCCGGTCCGCAGTGGACCGGCGGGATCAGGGAGCCAGCCGCTCCACGGCCCACTGATCGTCGCCGCGCCGGAACCGCAGCCGGTCGTGCAGCCGGTCCGGCCGGCCCTGCCAGAACTCGACGGCCTGCGGGACGATCCGCCAGCCGCCCCAGTGCGGCGGCACCGGCACCTTCGCGTTGTCGCCGAAGCGCCGTTCGATGCCGTTGAGCGCGGACTGCAGCGCCTCCCGCCCGGTGACGACCCGGGACTGCGGGGAGGCCCAGGCGCCGAGCTGCGACCCGCGCGGGCGCACCGCCCAGTAGTCGGCGGTCTCCTCGGCGCGCACCTTCTCGACGGTGCCGCGCACGTTGACCTGCCGCTGCAGCGCCAGCCACGGGAACGTCGCCGCGGCCACCCGGGTCGCGGTGAGGTCGTGGCTCTTCGCGGAGGTGTAGTTGGTGAAGAACACCAGGCCGCGCTCGTCGAACCCCTTGCACAGCACGGTCCGCGAGGACGGGTACCCGTCGGCGTCCGCGGTCGCCAGCACCATCGCGTTCGGCTCCTGCACCTCCGCCCGGACGGCCTCGTCGAACCAGATCCGGAGCTGTTCGTGCCAGGTCTCGGCGAGCACCGCCTCGTGCAGCGAACCCGCCTCGTAGGACACCCGCATGGACGACAAAGTGCCGGTGCTCACGGTGCTTTCGGACATCCGTTCCCTTCCTCCCTGACCCGACTGGTGGTGCTGTTCATCGACGGCGCCGGAGGATACGAGCTCGCCCGGTCGACGCGGTCGCCGCGGACCGCGCCACGGCACCGCTACGACGGTAAACGGAGTGGGAACCCGGGCCGAACCAGCGGGGACGCCACGATCGATTCCGCAAACGATGCAGTGACAGCGGGCACACTCGAATGGCCGCGGAACCGCGGCCGGTTCGTCCGGTTCGACCGGTGGCCGCCGCCCGCGGGTCGCCGTGCGGAAGGGACGCCAACGCTTCCGGGTGGCCGGCTGGTGCTTCCGGGTGGTGTTGCGGGCCGCCGGACCTCGCGCCCCGGCCGACCTCGCGCACCAGGCCGGGCCGCGCACCCGGAACTCGCCGGACCCCCGCGGGGGACGAGCCGCGGGTGAACCCGTCGAAACAGGAATTGATCCGGGTCGGCACCGGTTTCGCGGGATCGTCACGAGCTCCGGCCCCGTTCCGCCGTGTGATCTTCGCCATCGGGGCGACCCGCACCGATTGCCCGCGGCCGCGGCGCGGGTGCACTGTTACCCGCGCAGCACAGGCGGCGACCGATCGCACTCGTGCTCATGCACCCCGCCACGTCCGCCGCGCGCCCCCGAGGTGCGCGGCAACCGGAACGACTCAACGAGGAGACGAGGCAACCATGGGCACCAGCACCGACGGCACCGACTTCCGCCCCGGCCTGGAGGGCGTGGTCGCCTTCCAGACCGAGATCGCCGAGCCGGACCGGGACGGCGGCGCGCTGCGCTACCGCGGCGTGGACATCGAGGACCTCGCGGGCAAGGTCTCGTTCGGCGACGTCTGGCAGCTGCTCGTCGACGGCGCCTTCGGCCGCGGCCTGCCCGACGCGGGCGGCGCACCGCTGCCGGTGCGCACCGGCGACGTCCGCACCGACGCGCAGGCCGCGATCGCGATGCTCGCCCCGGCGCACGGCTTCGCACCGCTGCTGGACATCACCGAGGACGCCGCCCGCGACCAGCTGGCGCTGGCGACCGTGCTCGGGCTGTCCTACGTGGCCCAGTCCGCGCGCGGCACCGAACTGCCCGCGGTCCCCGCCGAGCGGATCGCCGAGGCCACCACGCTCACCGAAGCGTTCCTGACCCGCTGGCGCGGCGAACCGGACCCGGCGCACGTGCAGGCGCTGGACGCCTACTGGGTGTCGGCCGCGGAGCACGGCCTGAACGCCTCCACCTTCACCGCCCGCGTCATCGCCTCCACCGGCGCCGACGTGGCGGCCAGCCTGTCCGGCGCGGTCGGCGCCATGTCCGGCCCGCTGCACGGCGGGGCGCCCGCCCGGGTGCTGCCGATGCTCGCCGAGGCGGAGCGCACCGGCGACGCCCGCCGCGTCGTCGAGTCCATCCTGGACGGCGGCGACCGGCTGATGGGCTTCGGCCACCGGGTCTACCGCGCCGAGGACCCGCGGGCGCGGGTGCTGCGCAGCACCTGCGAGCAGCTCGGCGCGCCGCGCTTCGAGGCCGCCGCCGAGCTGGAGCGGGCCGCGCTGTCGGTGCTGCGGGAGCGGCGCCCGGACCGGCAGATCGAGACGAACGTGGAGTTCTGGGCCGCGGTGATTCTGGACTTCGCCGAGGTCCCGACCTCGATGATGCCCGCGATGTTCACCTGCGCCCGCACCGCCGGCTGGTCGGCGCACGTGCTGGAGCAGAAGCGCACCGGGCGGCTGGTGCGCCCGTCGGCGCAGTACGTCGGACCGGAGCCGCGCTCCCCGCAGCAGGTCGAGGGCTGGGACTCCGTCTCGGCGCTGCCGGTCGCCGCGGTCTGATCCCGGGGCCCGCGCGGTGCCGCACCGCGCGGGCCACCCAGCGTGACCGAGCACCCGCCGGTGATCACGGACCGTGCCCGGCTCGGTAGGCTGGGGCGGCACGGCGGCGCGCTCCCCGGAACGCGACGCCGCGCACCCGGGCGGGCACGGCGGGGCACCGCGCCCCCCTGAGCGAAATGCCTGGTCACAGGCACTGATTTCGATCACAGCGCGGTCGGGTTGCTGGCCAAAGAGCCGCCCGCGCAGTAAGTTGCCCCACGGCTCCGGCAACCGCGGCGCGGCGGGATTTCACCGATCCGACCCGTAGCCGCGGCACGCATCGAGCCCCGAACCGGCAACGGCGCCGGTCCACCCGAGGCGACCCGGGGTCCGCCGAACCCCGTCGTCCACCCGCGGGCCCGCCCGGCCTGGGCGCGGCAGCCGCGGGGCAAGCCGATTCGACAACTCCCGGAGGCGCCGGAATGACGCAGGCCGAAACCGACCCGACCACCTTGAAGCTGCCCGCCGAGCTCCTGCCGTCCGACGGCCGCTTCGGCTGCGGCCCGTCCAAGGTCCGCACCGAGCAGCTGGCCCGGCTGGCCTCCGACGGCGCCGCGGTGATGGGCACCTCGCACCGGCAGAAGCCGGTGAAGTCCCTGGTCGGCCGGGTCCGCGAAGGCCTGGGCCAGCTGTTCTCGCTGCCCGAGGGCTACGAGGTCGTGCTGGGCGTCGGCGGCACCACCGCGTTCTGGGACGCCGCGACCTTCGGCCTGGTGCGGGAGAAGTCGCTGCACCTGACCTACGGCGAGTTCTCGCAGAAGTTCGCCAAGGCCGCCAAGGCCGCCCCCTTCCTCGGCGACCCGATCGTCGTCTCCGCCGAGCCGGGCGACGCCCCCGAGCCGGTGTCGGACCCGAGCGTCGACCTGATCGGCTGGGCGCACAACGAGACCTCCACCGGCGTGATGCTGCCCCCGTCCCGCCCGGCGGGCTCGGAGCAGGCGCTGATGGCGGTGGACGCGACCTCCGGCGCGGGCGGGCTGCCGTTCGATGCGTCCGCCGTGGACGTCTACTACTTCGCGCCGCAGAAGTCCTTCGCCTCCGACGGCGGGCTGTGGCTGGCCGCGCTGAGCCCGGCCGCGATCGAGCGCATCGGCGAGATCGGTGCCTCGGGCCGCTGGGTGCCGGAGTTCCTGTCGCTGCCGACGGCGCTGGACAACTCGCGCAAGGACCAGACCTACAACACCCCCGCGGTGGCGACGCTGTTCCTGCTGGCCGACCAGATCGACTGGATGAACGGCAACGGCGGCCTGGACTGGTGCTCCTCCCGGACCCGCGAGTCCTCGCAGCGGCTGTACCAGTGGGCGGAGGCGTCGAGCTTCGCCACGCCGTTCGTGCAGGACCCGGCGAAGCGCTCGCAGGTCGTGGTCACGCTGGACTTCGACGACTCGATCGACGCGGCCGCGATCGCCAAGGCGCTGCGCGCGAACGGCGTCGTCGACACCGAGCCGTACCGCAAGCTGGGCCGCAACCAGCTGCGCGTCGGCACGTTCCCGGCGGTCGAGCCGGACGACGTCACCAAGCTCACCGGGTCCATCGACTGGGTGGTCTCGCAGCTCACCTGAGCGCGGCGCCCCCATCCGACCTGGTCGCCACCGCACCATGGCGACCGGCACATCCGTGTCACCCGAACTGGCTCTTGATCACTTGCTGTGATCGGAATTGCGGCGGATTTCGTCAAGTGTTCGCATGTCGACCGCTGTTCAGGCAAGATCGGGTAGGGAGAGGATGGTCACGAAGCGACACCGAACCCGGCGTGGCTCCCCCGTCAAGGGGGCACGCCGGGTTACGGTCACAGCTTGGTGACAACGACCGGGGAGGCTAGCGTATGCGCGCGCTGCGGGTTGTCGGGCTTGACGAGGACGGTGAGACCGTCATCTGCGAGGACCCGGAGAACGGCGACCGCTTTTCCGTGCCCGCCGACGAGCGGCTGCGGGCGGCCGCTCGCGGCGACCTGACCCGGCTGGGCCAAGTCCAGATCGAGATGGAGGCGCAGATGCGCCCCCGCGAGATCCAGGCGCGGGTCCGCGCCGGGGCCTCGGTCCAGGACGTCGCCGCCGCGGCCGGGATCCCCGAGCAGCGGGTCGAGCGCTACGCCTACCCCGTCCTGCTGGAACGCGCGCAGATCGCCGAGCGCTCGCAGCGCGCCCACCCCGTCCGCGAGGACGGCCCCGACGTGCAGACCCTCGGCGAGGTCATCGCGCACACCTTCGGGATGCGCGGCCACGACCTCACCGACGCCGACTGGGACGCGTGGCGCGGCGAGGACGGCAAGTGGGTCGTCCGGTTGCAGTGGCAGGCCGGTCGCTCCGAGAACCGGGCGCACTGGGTGTTCCACCCGGGTGCGCACGGCGGCACCGTCGCCCCGCTCGACGACCACGCGGTCGACTTGCTGGACCCGTCGCCGAACCGGCCGCTGCGGACCGTGCGACCGGTGACGGCGCTCGCCCGGGAGGCGTTGGAGCTGGACGAGACCGAGGAGGAAACGGTCGACGCGGCCGCGGAGGACACCGCGCCGCCGCCCGCTCCGCCGAAGCCCTCGACCCCGGCGATCCCCGCGCTGGACCTGGACACCACCCCACCGGCGCCGGCCGAACCGGAACCAGCCGGACCGCTGGCCGAGCAGGCCGGCGAGGACGACCTGGAAGCGGTGGAGGACGAGGCGGCCCGCAAGACCGAACCGGCCCGCCGCCGCAAGAACCACCCGATGGTCCCGTCCTGGGAGGACGTCCTGCTGGGCGTCCGCTCGCACCGCTAGCCCCAGCGCTCGACGACGGCCCCTCCGGCACCGCGCCGGAGGGGCCGTCGCACGTCCGGGCCCCGCACGTCCGGTCCCGCGGCGGCCCACCTCGCGCCGCGCCGTGTCAGCCGAGCAAGGACAGCAGCAGGGCGAGCCAGGCGAGCAGGACGCCGCCCGCCGCGCCGAACGCGACCCAGCGCCACACCGGCAACCGGCGGCCGATCCAGATCGAGGGAGCGAACCCGCCGACCACCACGACGTTGACCAGCACCGCCAGCAGCAGGTTCACCTCGCCCAACCCGATGCTCACCACCACGAGCGAGACGGTGACGAGCGCGGCGATGACGACGGCGACGGCGCCGCCGGTGGCCCACGGCGTCGGTTCCGGCACCGCGCCGACCGGGCCCGCGCGGCGGACCCGGCTCACCCGGCCGCGCGCGGGGTCCCAGTAGCCGACCTCGCCGCCGGTCTCGGCGGCCAGCCGCGCGGCGAGCTGGCGGCCGCGGCGGGCCATCAGGGTCGCCGAGCTCTCCCCCGCGATGTCCTGGTCCGGCGCCACCGCCTCCACCACGTGCGCCCACTCGTGCAGGTCCTCGACGAGTTCCGCGGGCAGCGCGAGCCGCGCGGGGTCGTACTCGCGGACCGGTCGCTCCCCGGCGCGTTCCGGGCGGTCGACGAGCACGGCACGTCCCCGGCGCACCCGCAGCTCCCACCGCGAGCGCTGCGCGGCCCCGATCATCTCGCCCCGCTCATCGCGTGGAAGACGATCGCCCCGGCGGTGGCGACGTTGAGCGAGTCGACCTCGGGGCTCATCGGGATGCGCACCGGCAGGTCGGCCGCGGAGATGGTGTCCTCGGCCAGGCCCGGTCCTTCCGAACCGAGCAGCACCGCGACCTTGCCCCGGTCGAGCCCGGCTTCGGCCAGCGGGGCCGCGGTGGCGCGCGGGGTCAGCGCCGCGGTCCGGAAGCCGTGCTCGGCGAGCAGCGGCAACCCGCCGGGCCAGTCGTCGAAGGTGGCGAACGGGACCCGCAGCACGTGACCCATCGAGACGCGGATGCTGCGCCGGTACAGCGGGTCGGCGCAGCCCGCGCCGAGCAGGACGCCGTCGATGCCGAGCGCGGCGGCGTTGCGGAACAGCGCGCCCAGGTTCTCGTGGTCGCCGACGCCCTCCAGCACGGCGAGCCGCTGGGAGCGGGCGATCAGGTCCTCGGCGGTGGTGGCCGGTGCGCGGTCGGCGACGGCGAGCACGCCCCGGTTGAGGTGGAAGCCGACGACGGCGCTCATCACGTCCGGCTCCACCGCGTACGCGGGCACGTCCGCCCCGGCGAGCTGCTCGTCGAGCGCGTCGATGCGGCGGTGGACGCCCAGCAGCGCGCGCACCGGGTACGGCGAGGCCAGCAGCCGCTCGACGACGACCACGCCCTCGGCGATGACGAGTCCGCGCCCGCCGGGCCGGTCCGGGCGGCGATCGGCGGTGGCGAGGTCCCGGAAGTCGTCGACGCGCGGGTCGTCGACGTCGGTCACCTGGTGCACGCGTGCCACGGCACGCATCTTCGCATTCGGCCCCGGTCCGACCGGCAGCATGTCGCGATCTCGCCGGGCGATGACCCAGGTCACAGCGGCGAAGCGTGCGCGGTGGGCATAACGGGTACTTCCGCACTGTTAGTTGTAGAGAGCAAGCTGTTGTCGTCGCCCACCACGATCCGGACCCGGCCGGGCCGCCGGATGCGGGAGCCGCGGCGCCGGGACCTCGATCCCCGGTGGCCGCGCGTCCCGGCACGACGACGACCGCACCTGGGGTTCACCGGCCGCCCGCACCGACACCGCCGCCGCGCGCACGAGACGGCGGCCAGCGATGAGGAGACGTATGTCCACCGCCGAGGAGGCCACGATCGACGGCGCGCAGCGCCGGCTGGGGAGCAAGACCAAGTTCGCCCTGATCCTCGGTGGGCTGACGGCCTTCGGGCCGCTGTCCATCGACATGTACCTGCCCGCGCTGCCGCAGCTGACCGCGGAGCTGGGGGCTTCGGAGTCGCAGGCGCAGCTGACGCTGACCGCGGTGCTGCTGGGGTTGGCGCTGGGCCAGCTGATCGCGGGGCCGATCAGCGATTCGGTCGGCAGGCGCCGCCCGCTGCTGGTCGGGCTCGTCGTCTACATCGTCGCGTCCGTGCTGTGCGCGCTGTCCGGTTCGATCTACGCGCTGGCCGCGCTGCGCGCGTTGCAGGGCGCGGGTGCCGCGGCCGGCATGGTGATCGCGCGGGCCGCGGTCCGCGACCTGTACTCCGGGGCGGAGGCCGCGCGGTTCTTCTCCTCGTTGATGCTGGTGACGGGCCTGGCCCCGATCCTGGCGCCGGTGATCGGCGGCCAGGTGCTCGCGCACACCACGTGGCGCGGGGTGTTCGTGGTGCTGACCGCGTTCGGCACCGTGCTGCTGCTGGTGGCGGCGTTCCTGCTGCCGGAGACGAAGCCGGAGCGGTGGCGGCAGCCCGCGCGGCTGGGCAGCACCTTCCGCACCTTCGGTTCGCTGCTGGCCGCGCCGTCGTTCTTGGGCAACGCGCTGGCCGGCGGGCTGGGCATGGCGGCGATGTTCGCCTACATCTCCGGGTCGTCGTTCGTGCTGCAGAACATCTACGGGATGTCGCCGCAGACCTACAGCCTCGCGTTCGGGGCGAACGCGATCGGGCTGGTGCTGGCCGGGCAGATCAACGCGCGGCTGGTGGGCCGGGTGGCCACCGAGGCGCAGTTGCTGGTGGGTGCGCTGCTGGTCTCGTCGGTGGCGGGCGCGGTGCTGCTGGCCTCGGCGGTGCTGGACCTGCCGCTGCCGTTCCTGCTGGGCGCGCTGTTCGTGATGGTGGCGGCGCTGGGCTTCGTCATGCCGAACACGACGATGCTGGCGCTGGCCGACAACCGCGAGGTGGCCGGGAGCGCCTCGGCGCTGCTGGGCGTCTGCCAGTTCATCGTCGGTGCGCTGGCCGCGCCGCTGGTGGGCCTGGGCGGCACCGGTTCGGCGGTGCCGATGGCGACGGTGATGTTCGGCGTCGTGGTCGCCTCCGCGGTGGTGTTCCTGACGCTGGGTCGGCGCGGCACGACCCGCACCGAGGTGGTGGCCAGCTCCGCTGGGCAAGCGACCGCGGCCCCCGCCGAGCGTCCTGCCGCCGAGCGCCCCGCCACCGAGCGCTGAGCCTGTCCCGGGGGGGGGGGGGGGGGGGGGGCGGCCCCCCCCGCCCCCCCGGGGGGGGGGGGGCCCGGGGGGGGGGGCGCGGGGGGGGGGGCCGGGGGCGGGCGGGGGGGGCGGCGG
>NZ_JAIUJZ010000242.1:0-5041 GCF_020176775.1 Saccharopolyspora sp. 6M | reverse complement strand
CGCCCCCCGCCCCCCCCCCCCCCCCCCCCCCCCCCCCCCCCCCCCCCCCCCGCGGCGCCCGGGGGCCCCCCCCCCCCCCGGCCCCCCCCCCCCCCCCCCCCCCCCCCCCCCCCCCCCCGGTCTCGGATCGCCCGGACTTCCGCGCGGCGCAAGGAGATTCCCGGCTGCCGCGCGTAGTCGACCCGTTCCGCAGGAGGCTGGAGATCCTCACCGCATCGGCGCAGCGCGCAACGCAGCGTGCGGATGGGTCCGCGCACCGACGGTGATTCCGCGGCCTGCGCCACCGCGCCCGATCGGCCAGGGCACGCCCGGTCAGGCCCGCCCGGAACGGGCGCGGAACCGGCCGGGAAAGTCCCTTTTCCCGCTGGTCACAAGAGGTGCCCGGGTGCTCGCTCGAACACCGTTTTGGACGCTGGTCCGCCGGGTACCGATGTGTCACCGTTGGTGTCCACCTAAGCCGGCGTGCTGGCCGACGAGCGGGGAGACGGCATGGGAAAGCACGTGACCAGTCGGGC
The DNA here is from genome assembly GCF_020176775.1 of Saccharopolyspora sp. 6M. Classification (NCBI taxonomy): domain Bacteria; kingdom Bacillati; phylum Actinomycetota; class Actinomycetes; order Pseudonocardiales; family Pseudonocardiaceae; genus Saccharopolyspora; species Saccharopolyspora sp. 6M. Next base: position 4,526 of record NZ_JAIUJZ010000242.1, on the reverse strand, counting down.
TTTCACTCCTGTGGACCGGCAACGCTATCGGGACAAGATGCAGCGCGGTCTCGACGCGCTGGCCCGGATGCTCGCGGAGGGCAACTTCTCCTTCCCGCACCAGCAGATGGGGCTGGAGATGGAGCTGAGCCTCATCGACGAGCGGATGGACCCGTCGATGTCGAACTCGGTGGTCCTGGAGAAGATCAACGATCCGTCGTTCACCACCGAGCTGGGCCAGCACAACATCGAGCTCAACGTGCTGCCCCGCGCCCTCGCCGGGGACGGTGCCCTGGAGCTGGAGCACGAGCTGCGGAAGGCGTTGCGGCGCGCGGACGGCAAGGCCCAGGACGCGAACGCGAAGCTGGTGCTGATCGGCACGCTGCCCACGCTGCGGCGCAGCCACTTCGACCCGGGCTGGCTCTCGCACGACCCGCGGTACTCGCTGCTGAACGAGCAGATCTTCACCGCCAAGGGCGAGGAGATGCTGCTGGACATGGAGGGCGCGCCGCTCGGCGACGGCGGGCCGGAGCAGCTGCGCTGCTACGCGGATTCGATCGTGCCGGAGTCGGCGTGCACCTCGGTGCAGCTGCACCTGCAGGTGGCGCCGGAGGACTTCGCCGCGCACTGGAACGCCGCGCAGTGCCTGGCCGGGGTGCAGCTGGCGATCGGCGCGAACTCGCCGTTCCTGCTCGGCAAGGCGCTGTGGCACGAGACGCGGGTGCCGTTGTTCCAGCAGGCGACCGACACCCGGCCGCAGGAGCTGAAGAACCAGGGCGTGCGGCCGCGGGTGTGGTTCGGGGAGCGCTGGATCACCTCGATCTTCGACCTGTTCGAGGAGAACGTGCGCTACTTCCCCGCCCTGCTGCCGGAACCGGAGGAGGAGGATCCGGTGGCGGCGGTGCAGGCGGGCCGGGCGCCGACGCTGGCGGAGCTGCGGCTGCACAACGGCACCGTCTGGCGCTGGAACCGGCCGGTGTACGACCTGGTCGACGGGGTGCCGCACCTGCGGGTGGAGAACCGGGTGCTGCCGTCGGGGCCGAGCGTGCGTGACGTGGTGGCGAACGCCGCGTTCTTCTACGGGGTGCAGCGCGCGCTGACCGAGCAGGACCGGCCGGTGTGGACGCAGATGTCGTTCGCCGCGGCGGAGGAGAACTTCTACACCGGGGCCCGGCACGGCATGGACGCGCACCTGTACTGGCCGGGCGCCGGATGGATCACCCCGGACGAGCTGGTGCTGCGCCGGTTGCTGCCGATGGCGCACGAGGGGCTGCGGTTGTGCGGGGTGTCGGACGCCGCGCGGGAGCACGCCTTGGGCGTGATCGAGGCCCGCTGCCTGCGCAAGCAGACCGGGTCGTCGTGGCAGCGGGACGTGGTGGCGCGGCTGGAGCAGCGCGGTCACGACCGTCCGGCCGCGCTGGCGGCGATGCTGCGGCGCTACGTGGAGCTGTCGGACTCGGGCGAGCCGGTCCACGCCTGGCCGCTGGAGTGATGCGGGCCCGCGCGCGATCCCGGTGACTGAGATCAACCCGGGCCGGAATGCAGCCGCCCAGCTGTTGCCACTAGATTGCAATTGCTAGAGACTGCTGACAGCGATACGCGCACAGGGAGACGCTCCATGGCTCAGTACGTGCTGCCCGAGTTGGACTACGACTACTCGGCGCTGGAGCCCGCGATCTCGGGTGAGATCAACGAGCTGCACCACAGCAAGCACCACGCGACCTACGTCAAGGGCGCCAACGACACGATCGAGAAGATCGCCGAGGCGCGGGACAAGGGCGACTTCGGGTCGATCGTCGGCCTGGAGACGACGCTGGCGTTCAACCTGGCCGGGCACTCGCTGCACCTGGTGTGGTGGAAGATCCTCTCGCCGAACGGCGGGGACAAGCCGACCGGTGAGCTGGCGGCGGCCATCGACCAGGACTTCGGGTCGTTCGACAAGTTCCGCGCCCAGCTGGAGGCCGTGTCGACCACGATCCAGGGCAACGGGTGGGGCGTGCTGGCGTGGGACCCGGTGGGTCAGCGGTTGATCACGCAGCAGCTGCGGGACCACCACTCGAACCTGTCGATCGCCACCACGCCGCTGCTGGTGTTCGACATCTGGGAGCACGCCTACTACCTGCAGTACAAGAACGTGAAGGCGGACTACGTCAAGCAGTTGTGGAACGTCGTGAACTGGGACGAGGTCGGCAAGCGGTTCGCCGACGCCCGCGCCGGTTACAACGGACTGCGCCTGCCCACCGCCTGAGCCTTCCCGCGGCCGCGCGGGACCACGGACCGGCGGTGGATGCTCCGACAAGCGAAGCTGCCGACACTTCGGGGCCTTCCTCCGGGAGGGCCCCGAAGTGCTGTCCGCCGCCTGACCTGCTCGTTCGGCCTCGGACGGGAACGAACCCCGAACGCGAACGGGCCCCGCCTCCCGGAGGAGACGGGGCCCGCTCTGTTCCCGAACTGACTGCCGCTCCCACCACGAAGCGGACATGTATTAGGTTAGCCTAACCTCCCAGGGTCCGCAACCCCCGATCTCCGGCGGCGCAGCAGCACCCCGCACACCACCGCCGCGACCAGCGACGCCAGCCCACCCAGCAGCAGCGGCGACCGCGGGCCCAGCACCTCGGCCAGCCAACCCGACGCGAGCCCGCCCACCGGTTTCCCGCCGAGGAACAGCAGCATGTACAGCCCCATCACCCGGCCGCGCATCGACGGCTCCACCGCCAGCTGCACCGTGGAGTTCGCGCTGGTCGTGAAGGTCATCACCGCGACCCCGACCGGCACCAGCATCACCGCGAACGACCAGTACGACGGCATCAGCGAACCGACCGCCTCCAGCAGCCCGAACGCACCCGCCCCCAGCACCATCAGCCGCAGCCGCGACCCGGACCTCCTGCTGCGGCGAGCGGCGAGCGTGGCGCCGGAGAGGGTGCCGACGGCGAGCATCGTGATCAGCAGCCCGTAGCCGTCGGCGTCGCGGTCGAACACGTTGCGGGCGATCACCGCGAAGGTGCTCTCGAAGTTCATGCCGAAGGTGCTGACGCAGAACACCAGCACCATCACCGCCACCAGGTCGGGGCGCCCCAGCACGTAGCGCAGCCCCGCCCGCACCTGGCCGCGCTCCTTCGGCACCGGTTCGCTGCGGTGCAGCCGCGCCACGTTCATCAGCAGCAGCCCGCCGACCACGGCGGCCGAGCTGATGCCGTTGGCGATGAACACCCACCCGGTGCCGATCGCGGTGATGAGCAGCCCGGCGATGGCGGGCCCGACGATCCGCGCCAGGTTGAACGTCATCGAGTTCAGCGCGACGGCGTTGGTGAGCTGCGCGGGGCCGACCATCTCGACGACGAACGACTGCCGCACCGGCGCGTCCACCGCCGCGAAGCAGCCGAGCACGAAGCACAGCGCGTACACCTGCCAGAGCTGCGCCGAACCGGACACGTCGAGCAGTCCGAGCAGCAGCCCGCTGGCACCGAGCGCCGTCTGGGTGGCGACCAGCAGCCGCCGCTTGTCGAACCGGTCGGCGGCGGTGCCCGCCCACAGCGCCAGCAGCAGCGTCGGCAGGAACTGCAGCGCGACGGCCACGCCGAGCGCGCCGGGGCTGCCGCCGGAGAGCTCCAGCACGAGCCAGTCCTGCGCGGCCCGCTGCATCCAGGTGCCGGTGAGCGAGACGACCTGGCCCGCCGCGTAGTAGCGGTAGTTGCGCACCCGCAGCGAGCCGAACATGCCGCCGCCGGTGCCGGTCTCCCCGGCCGGCGGTCCGCCGGGCCGGTGATCGCTCTCCTGCCCGGGGTCGCTCTCCTGCCCGGGGTCGCCGGGCGGACCTCCGGCCCGCCCGCGCGCGGCCGCCGGTTCCGGATCACCGGCGCGCGCGGCCGCGGACGCACCGGAGAGTGCGCCGAGCTCGCCGGTGGACGTGCGGTTCGCACCGGCCGGGTCGGACCCCGACGGGTGCGGCGATTCCTCTGGCACCGCCGACGTGCTCAGCTCCCTCCTAGCGCTGCGAGATCCGTTCCATGATCTCGGCCGCGTGACTCAAGGTCGCGCGTTCGTCCCTGGTGAGTTCGGCCAGCTGGACGTCCAGCCAGCGCTCGCGGGCGGAGATCTCCTCTTCGATGCGGGCGCGGCCCGCGTCGGTGAGGTCCACGACGGCCTGCCGCCCGTCGGTGGGGTGCGGGGTGCGCACCACCAGGCCGAGGCCTTCGAGCGCCGCGATGACCCTGGTCATCGAGGGCGGCTGCACGCCTTCCTTCGCCGCGAGCGTGCCCGGAGTCATCGCCCCGGCCTTGTAGAGGCAGGACAGCGCGGACAGCTGGGAGAGCGTGACGACGGAGTCGGTGCTCTGCGCCCGCAGCCTGCGGTTGAGGCGGACGGAGGCCATCCGCAACCGGGTGGCCAGCGTGCGCTCCCGTTCAGCGATCTCGGACACGTCGTTAGTCTACCAAACTACTTGACGACATTTCGGTCATACGCCCCATCTTCGGACGCGATGCGCGGAGCTTAGTGCCTCCTGCCCGGGGTCGCTCTCCTGCCCGGGGTCGCCGGGCGGACCTCCG
>NZ_JAIUJZ010000241.1:0-14010 GCF_020176775.1 Saccharopolyspora sp. 6M | reverse complement strand
CCCCCACCCCGCGGGGGCTCCCCGCTCCCCCCGGACTCCCCCGGCTGCGCCCCCCCCCGGCAAAAACCCCCCCCCCCCCACAACCCCGCTGAGAACCCGCTGCGGTGCCGGTGTCTCAGGTGGTCGTTTGCTCAGCGGCTTCGCCGCTGACAGGAAGGACGATGGGGCCTGGTAGCGGCTGGTTTTTCTTTGGGTTGGGAACGCTCCCTCCGCCTGGTGGTGGGGGGAGCGTTCTGCTGCGGTCGTCCACTTCGGACTTGGTCAGCCCAGGGCGTTCACTGCGATCTTCGTGGCTTCGACGATCAGCGCGTCGTCGTAGTCGGCGTCCACCGCCGCGCGGTCCGACAGCACCGACAGCATGATCGGCGCCCGGTTCGGCGGGTGGATCACCGCGATGTCGTTGCGGGTGCCGTGGTCCGCGGCACCGGACTTGTCGCCGACGCGCCAGCCCGCGGGCACCCCGGCCGGGATGAGGTCGGTGGTGAGCGTGTTGGCGCCCATCATCTCGTTGAGCAGCGCCCGCTGCTCCGGCGCCAGCACGTCCCCGGTGGTGTAGGCGCGCAGGCTCGCGGCGAGCGCGCGCGGCGTGCTGGTGTCCCGCGGGTCGCCGGGGGAGGTCCGGTTCAGGTCGGTCTCGGTCCGGTCCGAGCGGGTCGTGGTGTCGCCCAGCCCGCGCAGCGCGGCGGTGAACTCGGCCGGTCCGCCGAGTTCGCGGAACAGCAGGTTCGCCGCGGTGTTGTCGCTGTAGCGGATCGCGGCGTCGATCACCTCGCGCAGGGTGAGGCCGTCGGCCACGTGCTGCTCGGTGACCGGCGAGTTCTCGACCAGGTCGGCCTGCGAGTAGGTGATGCGGCGGTCCAGGTCGGCGGGGGAGTTGCGCCGCAGCACCTCGCCGGAGGACAGCGCCTTGTGCGTGGAGGCGAACGCGAACCGCTCGTCGGCGCGGTGCACGACCTCCCGGCCGGTCCCGGTGTCCAGCGCGTACACCCCGAGGCGCGCGTCGAACCGCCGCTCCAGCTCGTCGAACTCGGCCTGCCGCGCGGTGGCGGCGGACGCGGGGGGAGTGGCGGCCGAGGTGGCGGGCGCGGCGCTCACGCCGCCGGTGCACCCCGCGAGGGTGAGCGCGGCCAGCGCGGCGACCGCGACCTGGTGGAAACGCTGCTTGAGCACGGGTCTTCCCTTTCGTCACTGCCCGACGAGCCGGTGCGGCCGTCGGCGCGACCAGTCTCACCACTCCGCGGCCATGCTGTCCAAGACGGAAACCGAGGTTCTCATGCGGATCCGGCATACACTGCGGTCGTGGACTTGGTGGGTGGGTGCCGGGCGTTCGTCAGCGTCAGCGAAGTGGGCAGCTTCACCGGCGGTTCGGCCGCCGCGGGCATCCCGCAACCGGTGGCGAGCCGCCGCATCGCCGCGCTGGAGCGGCATCTCGGGGAGCGGCTGTTCGACCGCTCGGCGCGGCGCGTGCTGCTGACCCCGTTCGGCCGGGACCTGCTGCCGCGGGCCCGGCAGCTGGTGCGCTCGGCCGACGCCCTGGAGCAGGACGCGAAGCGGGCCCGGCTGCGCCCGGTGCGGCTGGCGGTGCCCGCGACCTGCACCACCCGCGCGCTGGCCGAGCTGGACGCGGCGGCGCGCACCCACGAGCTGTTCCTGGAGTTCCGGCGCGCCGACCCGGCCGAACGGGTGGACCTGGTGCGCACCCTCGACGTGCGGGCCGCGCTGGTGGCGGTGCCCGCGGACGAGGCCGAGTGGTGGGTGCCGCTCGGCGTCGCCGGTACGACCGAGCGGCACCGCGGGCCGGTGCACCTGGATTCGTTGCGCGCCGGCCGCGCCGAGCGCTCGCCGCGGCGCCGGGTGTGGATCCAGCCGGAGGACGACGTGCCGCACGTGCGGGACCGGTTGTTGCGGGTGCGCGACGCGGTGGGGCTCCGGCCCGCGCAGGTCGCTGTGGCAGAGTCGCTGAGCGCGGGCGCCGCCGAGGCGCTCGGATCGGCGGACCTGCTGCTGTGCTCGGCCGAGCAGGCCGTCGAGTTCGGGTTCTTGTGGCACCCGGTCGCGGAACTGCCGCTGGCGCGCGGCTACGGGATCACCGCGGAGGCCGGGTACGACGCGGACCTGCTGCGGACGGCGCTGCGGGCGGACGTCGCCTGCTGCCTCGGCGCGGTGGACGGAACCGGACTGGAGAACGGGTGAACGCGGAAGCACTGATCGGCGAACTGCTCGCCGAACTCGACGACGGCGGGCTGCGCGGCTCGTTCCTGGTGCGGGACCTCGATTCCGGGCGCGAGATCGGCATCGAACCGGACGTCGCCCACCCCGTCGCCTCCCTGATCAAGATCCCGCTGGTGGCGGCGACCCTGGAACGCGTCCGCCGCGGCGAACTGGACGGCGCCGCCGAGGTGCTGGTGCGGCCCGGGGCCATCACCACGCCCGGACCGACCGGGCTGAGCCGGTTCCGGCATCCGGCGCGGGTGGCGCTGGACGACCTGATGTACCTGGCGGTGGCGCTCAGCGACAACGTGGCGGCCGACGCGCTGTTCGCGCTCACCTCGCCGGCCGAGGTCACCCGGATGCTGCGGGAGTGGGGGCTGCGCGGCATCACCGCCCGCCACCTGGTCGGCGACCTGTCGGAGACGCCCGCCGAGCGCTTCGCCGCCGCCGACGTGCACCTGGCCCACGCGCTGGCCATCGGCGCCCGCACCGCGGATCGCGGGCATCCGCTCGCGCAGCTCGACGTGACGCGCGCGAATTCCGGGTCGGCACGGGATTTCGTGGACCTGCTGCAGGAGTTGTGGCGGCCCGACCGCATCGCCGAACCGGTCGCCGAGCGGACGCGGGAGCTGCTGGGCGCGAACCTGCTGCGGCACCGGCTGGCCCCGGACTTCAGCTCGGACGCGACCACGTGGTCGTCGAAGACGGGCACGCTGCTGAACCTGCGGCACGAGGTCGGCGTCGTCGAGCACGACGACGGGCACCGGTTCGCGATCGCCGCGCTCACCGAGTCCCGGGTGCCCGCCGCCACCCAGCCGGAGGCCGAGTTCTTGATGGCTCGCACGGCCCGGAGGCTCCGCGACCACCTCCGCCGCTGGTAGTCCGGTCCTGAGCGACGATCGGGCGGTGGGGGCGCCGGGTCAGCCGGGCAGCGCGCCGATCTCGGGCCGGGCGCCGGCGAAGGTGCGCCGCAGGTCCCGGTCGGCGAAGCGGTCCCCGGCCCGTTCCAGGTGGCGGCGCCCGCGCCGGCTGCGCGCGACGAGCCCCGACTTCACCAGGTTCGCCGCCCAGATCGGGGGAATCGCCCAGCTCGGCGTCACCGGCAGCGCCAGGTCCCGCAGGCCCTGCTTGCCGAGGAAGAAGCGCAGCATGCTCAGCAGCCGAAGCCGCGCGTACCGCCCGGCCAGCGGACCGCGCCCCAGCGTCGGCTGGCCGTCGACCAGCGCACCGGACAGCGCCGCGCCGGCCGGTGTCACGTCGTCCTGCACGCGCAGCACGTGGTAGTTGAACCGGTTCTGCTCGCGTTCGGTGTCGAACAGGAAGTCCTCGTCCACGCCCAGCAGCCAGCCCACGTACTTCCAGGCGTGCATGATCGCCCGCGATTCCGCCGGGGTGACCAGCCAGCCGAGCGCCCGCACCCCCAGCAGCAGCGTGCCGTTGAACAGTCCCAGCGTCGCCGCCTGGTCGGCCTGGTTGATCGGCAGCCCCCAGCGCTGCACGTCCCACCGCCCGTTCGTCTCGAAGCGGTGGTTGATCAACGCGTGCATGGCGCGGACGTGCACGGTCAGCCGGAATCCCTCGCCGTCGCGGCGCATTCCGCCGGGGCGGCTGGTGGCCAGCGCCCACTTCTTCGTCTCGCCGAGCCGGCGCATCGCGGTCGCGCCGGTCAGCCCGCCGGTCGCCACCAGCAGGTCCGGTGGGCCGCCGAACCGGTAGCCGCCGATCAGCGACAGCTGCAGCAGCACGTCGTCCACGTTGCGCCCCATCCGGCGGATGGCGCGCGCCCCGCGCTCCACCAGGTCGGGATCGACCCAGTCGGGGGTCCGCTCCACCACGGCGAAGAACTCGCGCAACGCCGCAGGCGCGTCCGGCGGCACCCCGTCGTCCAGCGCACGGGCGAACTGCGCCATCGTCACCCGCTGCTCGGCGGGGACCTCGCGGCCCATCGCGCGCACCAGCCGCGCCCCGGGCTCGTCGCGGGTGAACATCCGCCGCCCGATGCGGTCCACCAGCTCCTCGTCGAGCTCGTCCACCCGGGCGGCCAGCCGCAGCACCCGCCCGATCCGCCGGGAGCGCTCCGGGGCGCCGAAGAACCGGTCCGGGTACACCGCCCCGGGAGTGCGTTGCGTCACAGGTGAGGTCATGCCGATGATGCTGACACGAAGATTCATTCGCGTTCAATTCGCGTTTCCGGAGGTGCCCGTGGCCGCTCGAACCCGGCGTCCGATGCGGCGCGAGCCCAGCCAGGAGCGCTCCCGCGCGATGGTGCGGCGCATCCTCGACGCCGGGTACGAGGTGCTGCTGGAGCACGGCTACGACCGGGCGAGCACCGGGCGCATCGCCGCGGCGGCGGGCATCAGCCCTGGGTCGCTGTACCAGTACTTCCCGGACAAGCACGTGCTGCTCGGCGAGGTCGTGGACCGCTGCGCCGACCGGCTGCGCACTCGCATTTCGCGCGCGTTCGTCGCCAACCTCGCGGGCGGCTCGCTGCCGGACGCGGTGCGCGGCAACGTGCTCGCGCTCATCACCGCGTTCGAGGAGAACGCGGGCCTGCTGCGGGTGCTCTACGAGCAGCTGCCGCCGAACGCCGACACCCGCCGCGCCGACTTCAAGCACCGCATCGACGAGCTCGTCACCACCGCCCTGCTGGGGTACCTCCCCGGCGGTGCCCGGGCCGACGCGGTGGCCTGGGTGCTGGTGCGGACCGTGGAGAACCTGGCGATCAGCTACGTGCTGGACCCGCCCGAGGTGGACCGGGAGGACGCGGTGGAGGAGATCACCGCGCTGCTCACCGGTTACCTCGCGACCAGGCTCGATCCGGAGCGACGCTGACCGAGGGCGGCGGGAAGCAGCGGTCGGGGCACCGGCGCACGTCCGGAGAGTTCACCGCGCGAGCGGCGGCACGGTCAGCAGAGGGTGGAACGAGTCGATGCTCGCGTTCTCGCCGACCGCGATGTCGTCGGCCTCCACCCAGGCGTGCGCGCCGAACGGGTCGGTGCGCGCCCCCACCCGCCAGGTCGGCCACTGCCCGCGGCAGCGGCACAGCAGGGCGATGGCGATCGACCGCGGCAGGCAGCCCTTGCCGGCGCAGGTCAGGCTCACCGCCACCACGGCCTGCCGGATCGCGAGTGCTCGATCGTGCTCGGCTGGCCGAGCCCGGCCGCGGATCACCGTTAGCACCGCGCGAATCCGGCGCGGCGGCAGCCGGGACAGGCCCAGCGCGACGACGACGGCGAACCGTGCCGCCAGCCGGTCCCGCAGCGGCGGGCGGGCGGCGCTGCGGAACAGCGCTTCGGGGGTGCTCACGAGCGCACCGCCAACCGGGCCGCCGCCAGTTGTTCGGTCAGTTCGCGCACATCGCGCAGCGCCTCGTCCAGGCCGACGTCACCGGGTGGGCTGTCGGCGACCAGCGCCGCCGCGACCTCGTGCTCCCCGGCGCCGTCGAGCAGCATCCGCAGCGCGGTCGCCGCGGATCCGTTGAGCTGCCAGTACTCCCCGGACCGCTGGTCCAGCAGCACCGATCCTTCGTCGGTGCCCGCCAGCGACACCTCGTGGTGCAACCGCACTCCCATCAGGACACCTCCTGCTCGACGAGCTCCGGTGCGGTCTCCGCTTCGAGATCGCGCAGCCAGCGCTCGCAGCCGAACGTCGTGGACATCGCGTACGGGGTGAACAGCCGCAGCTGCAGGCCGGTGCACACCGACCGCAGCCGGTCGGCGTCGATCAGGCCGAGCGCGGCCAGCCGGGAGTCCTCGCACAGGGCGGCGAGCGCGGCGACGTTCCGCCGGATACCGCTGTGCTCCAGGTTGGAGCCCTCCGCCTTCGTGGACCGCCGCAGCGATCGTTCCGGGACGAGCCCGCGCATCGCCTCCACCAGCAGCGGCTTGTACCGCCACGGCGAGCGGCGTTCGTGCGGCCGGGCCGCGGCGCAGGCGGCGATCACGGCGTCGTCCAAGTACGGCGAGGACAACCGGACGCCTCCTGCGGCGTAGACGGGCACGGTGCCGCGCACCAGCCCGGCGCACTGCCGGATGCCCCAGGTCGTGTGGTGTTCGGTCCACGGCACGTCCCGCGCCGACTCGGCTTCGGCGATCAGCAGGTCCCGCACCGCGTCCACCGCGTCCGGCGTCGCCCACGGCGGCAGCTGCAGCAGCGCCGAGGCCCCTTCGTCGTCCAGCGGGGACGCGATCACGGTGCGCGCCCGGTCCGCCAGCCACGCCGGGTAGGTGCGCCGCTGTTCCCACGCCATCCGCGCGATGTCGGCCCACGTCCAGTGCTCCAGCGCGCGGTAACCGCGCAGCTGGGCGAACGCGGTCCACGGGTGGCGGAGCAGGAAGTCGAACACCCCGGCCGATCCGCCGGGCAGCACCTCGTCCCCGCCGTCGCCGCTGAGGTGCAGTTCCGATCCGGCCGCGCCGAGCTCCGCCGCCAGCGCCCGGTAGGTCCGGCGGTCCTCGATGCCGGGGAACGGTTCGTCCCACGGCAGCCCGGGTTCCAGCAGGTCTTCGTAGTGCGTGGGCAGCTCGCCGAACTCGTACTGCAGCCGGTTGATGCGGGGCAGTGATTCGGCGGCCAGGTCGGCCCATTCCGGGTCGTCGTCGCCGAGGTCTGCGGCCAGCGTCGTCAGCGTCGTCAGCGGCCGGTCCTCGCGGGCGGCGAGGAAGCACAGCGTCGTGGAGTCCAGCCCACCGGAGAGGTCGCTGCTGAGCACCAGCCCCGATCCGGTGCGCGCTCGCACCGCCCGATCCAGCGCGTCGCGCAGTCCGACGGCGGCCTCGGCCAGCGGGAGTTCGGCCGGTGGCGGTGTCCAGCGGCGGTGCGCCCGGGGGCGGCCGCGTTCGTCGAGCACCAGGCAGTCGTCCTCGTCGACCGCCTGCACCCCGGCCCACAGCGGCGCGTGCACGGTGTGCAGCGCGACCTCCGAGAGCAGCAGCCGCAGCAGCAGCCGCTGCGGGTCCACAGTGGATCCGGCGAGCGGGCCGAGCACGTCGGCCCTGGTGGCGGCGGCGGTCACCCCGCCGATCCGGGTGTGCATCAGCTTGCGCAGCCCGGAGAGGGTGCCCTGCGCGCGGACCTTGCCGCGGACGGAGGCGAACAGGTGGTAGCAGCCGGGGACGTCGAACGTGGTCCGGTCCAGGTCGGTGACCGAGCCGGCGCGCCGTGCGATCCGGTCCAGCTCCGCGGTGTCGGCCGCGCACACGCCGAGCGCCGCGACCCTGCTGCCGCCCGCCGAGCCGACCCGCAGGTCCGCGGGATTCCAGTCGCCGACCAGCCAGGGCAGCCCCGAGTGGTGCTGCACCCGGCGGGCCGGGCGCAGGGAGTCGGCTATCGAGGCGGATTCGGGGTGGTCGGGCAGGACCACGAGCCATTCGCCGTTCATGGGTTGCCGCCGTTCATGGGATGCGCGCCTCCAGCCGGGTCGACGAGGGGTGGCGCGAGCCGCAGTGCGCACGGCTCGCGCCCGCTGCTCAGAGCAGGATGTGCCGCGGCCGACGGCGGTGTCCCTTGTCCTTGCGCACCGGACGGCTGTGCTGGGTCAGCTTCTGGAACTCGCCGACCTTGAGGATGGTGGGCTTGGAATACATGGCCACTCCTGGGAATCGGTGTTGCCCGGATTCGGTGTGGTGCACGCTGATCAACGCATTCCGATGTTATCCGCGGGGCGGGGTGGGAAACCATGTCGCGGGCCGGGAAAAGGCTGCCGAGGAACTGCCGCGCGCTGTCGTCGGGGGTGGATATTCCGTCTGGTCAGTGTCGTAGAGCGTCCGTGCTGATCTCGTTCGGGTGGTTTTTCGCCATTCGCCGCATCCGATTCTCGCCGGGCGCGCGAAAAGCCTCGCCGGACGGATCCGGCGAGGCTGGCGGATCGAGCGGATCGGAAGTTCGGAAGGCGGCACGGATCGGGTGGAGCGGGCGGACCGCGGCGGACCGCGGCGGACCGGCGTCGGATCACCCGGGTCGCACGGTGCTGTTCTCCGCGATCTCGCCCGATTCCAGCGCCACCACCGAATCCGCGGACCGGATGGTGGACGGCCGGTGCGCGATGACGAGCAGCGTGCATTCGGCGGAGACCTTCGCGATGGTCTCGGTCAGCGCCGCCTCGTTCGCGCTGTCGAGCTGCGAGGTCGGTTCGTCCAGCAGCAGCAGCCGAGGCCGGGGCAGCAGCGCCCTGGCGAGCGCGACGCGCTGCCGTTCTCCGCCGGAGAGCAGGTCGCCGTGGTCGCCGACGGGGGTGTCGAGGCCGTGCGGCAGCCGTCGCACGAGTGGTTCCAGCGCGGCCAGCGCCACGACCCGCTCGATTTCCCCGGATTCGGCGTCGGGTCGGCCGTAGGCGATGTTCTCGCCGAGCGTGCCGTGCATGATCGGGCAGTGCTGCTCGACGAGGCTGAGCCGCGCGCGGCAGTCGGTGCGGCTCAGCTCCCGGGTGTCGCGGCCGTCGAGCAGGATCTTCCCGCGGTCCTGGTCGTAGAACCGGGCCAGCAGCGCGAAGATCGTGGACTTGCCGGCTCCGGACGGCCCGACCAGCGCGGTGTGCGTGTGGCGCGGCACCGCGAACGAGACGCCGCGCAGCACCGGCCGGTCCGGTTCGTAGCCGAACCACACGTCGCGCAGTTCCACCGCGGGCACGTCGGAGGCGGCCGGTTCGCGCGGCACCGCGGTGATCGGCGCGCGGTCCTCCTCGACCGGCATCCGGGTGACGTCGTCGACCCGTTGCAGCGCGGCCATCCCGCGCTGCAGGGTGGCGAGCACGTCGAAGATGTTCGCCATCGGTGCGGCGATGTAGGTGACGTACAGCAGGAATCCGACCAGGTCGGCGAGCGAGGAAGCGCCGCTGACCACGCGGATGCCGCCGACGACGAGCACCGCGATCAACGAGGCGTGCATGGCCAGCGTCATCGCCGGGTTCACCACCGCGTCCCGCCTGGCCGCGCCGAGGTTCTGCCGGTACACCTGCTGCGCCAGGCCGCCGATGCGGTCCTGCTCGCGGTCTTCGGCGCGCAGCACCCGCACGGTGCGGATCGCCGAGAGCGCCCGCTCCAGTTCCGCGGTCATGCCGCCGAGGCTGTCCTGCGCGTCCTCCACGGACCGGCGGATCCCGGTGAGCAGCAACGTGGTCAGCGCCCCGATGGTGCCGATGATGGCCAGCACGATGAGGAACATGGCGGCGTCCAGCCAGATCATCATGGCGGTGCCGCCGACCACCACGAACACGCCGACGACGACCTCGGACAGGTCGTAGGCGAGGGTGTCGCGCAGCAGGGTGGTGTCGCTGGTGGTGCGGGAGAGCAGGTCGCCGAGGCGGCGCTGCTCGTAGCCGCGCATCGGCAGCCGCAGCAGGGTGCGCACCACGCGCTGCCGCAGCCCCAGCACGATGCCCTCGCCGGAGCGCTCCAGCGCGTAGGCGCCGAGCGCGGTGATCACCGCTTCGCTGAGGAACACCACGGCCAGCAGCCCGATCAGCGGCAGGTACGGCTGCTGCCGGGAGAACGAGTCGATGGCGCGGCCGGCCAGCAGCGGCTGCACCAGGCCGAGCGCGGCGCCCAGCAGGGAGAGCACCAGGGCGAGCGCGATCGCGCGCTGGTGCCCGCGCGCGACCTGGACGAGGTCGCGGACGCCGACGCGGCGGCCCGGTTCGGCCGCCTGGTCCGGTTCGGGGATCTCGTCGTCGTCCGAGTCCTCGCTGCGCCGGGTGGACCGGAATGCTTGTAGCACGGGGCTCCTTCTTCCTGCGGGTGCGCGGGTTCCGGTGAGCGGTACCCGGTCGCGGCGTGGCCGCCGGATCCGCCGTGGGGCGGATGCCGGCTCTCCGGTGCCGGTGTCCGCGCGTTCGGTTCAGCGCCTGCTGCCGCACGGTGGTGGCCGGGGCGCGGGTTCCGGTTCGGGGTGGTCGGCGTCCTCGCCGGTGATCAGTCCCCACCGGGTGGCGGTGGCGATGGCTTCGCTGCGGTTGCGGGACCCGAGCCGGTGGTAGATCTCCCGCACCAGCCGGTACATCTGACGTTCGGAATAGCCGGTGGACTTGGCGATGTCGGCGACGGGGTTGCCCATGGCGAGCCGGGTGAGCAGGTCGCGGTCGACGCCGGTGAGCTGCACCGCGCCGGGTGGGCGGCTCGGCCCGGTGCACAGGGCGCGGGCGACGCCGCGCGGCAGCAGCACGTCGCCGCGCAACGCCAGCCGCAGCACCGAGATGATCTCGTCGAGGTCGGCGTCCTGGGCGGCGGCGCCGTCGGCGCCGAGGCGCAGCGCGGCCCGGTAGTCGTCCGGCCCGGCCGCGTCGAGCAGCGCGATCAGCACGCCGTCCGGCCGGGCGCGACGGAGCGCGGCGAGGGCGGCGAGGTCGCGGCACGGCACTTCGACGAGGCAGGCGTCCCAGCCGGTGCGCTCGGCCGCGTCCGCCGGGGTCGATTCGCGCACCTCGAACGCGTCGGGCGCGGAGTTCCGCAAGCCGAGGGCGAGGCCGCACCGGTAGGCGGGGACGCCGTGCGCGATGAGCACGATCGGATTCCGCGTGGCTTCGTCGCCGGAAACGCTGGTCCGCACCTTTCCTCCTCCGAATCGACATGGCACATCGAATTCGCACGATGCGGCCCCGCAGTGCAACGAGCACTCCGCGGTATTCCTCGCCGGACGGGAGCCGCTTTCGCAGGGGTGTTCTCGCCGCGATTAGGAGCGGCCGTGCGGCCGGTCAGGTGCGTCGTGCTCCGCGATTCCGGGCAGCGCGCATCTCCCCATCGACGCGTCCGGAATTCGTCGTTTTCCCAGTTATGTCCACGCTACGCGAACCGGCGGTATCCGGGTACGCCCCAACGGGTAGTGAAATTCCTGCTCCGGAGTGACTTTCGCGCGGGTGGCGAGGTGATTTCCCGCCTGCTTCGCTTTCGACATTCCAGCGGGACATTTCCACCGCGCCTCCGGTCGGGCGGTGCGGGTCATCTCCCGCCGGTGTCGCGCAGTTCGCCGCCGGACAGGTGCAGCCGCCGCGGCACGTCGACCTCGGAGAGGAAGCGCTCGTCGTGGCTGACGACGACCAGCGCCCCTTCGTAGGCGTTCAGCGCTTCGACGAGCTGCCCGGTGCTGACCAGGTCGAGGTTGTTGGTGGGTTCGTCGAGCAGCAGCAGTTGCGGCGCCGGTTCCGCGCACAGCACGCACGCCAGCGTCGCCCGCAACCGTTCACCGCCGGAGAGCGCGCCGACGGGCAGGTGCATCCGGTCGCCGGCGAACAGGAATCGCGCCAGCACGTGCATGAACCGGGTCCGCGGCAGTTCCGGGGCGGCGTCCCGCAGGTTCTCAGCGGTGGATCGGTCCAGGTCGAGCAGGTCGAGCCGCTGCGACAGGGACGCGATCCGCCCGTCGAACCGGGCGATCTCCCCGCCGTCCGGCGCGAGGTCGCCGCTGATCAGCCGCAGCAGCGTCGACTTGCCGGACCCGTTGCCGCCGCTGAGCGCGATGCGCTCGGGGCCGCGGATGGCGAGGTCGATCCCGTCGCCGAACAGCGCGTGACCGCCCAGGTCCAGCCGGATTCCGGTGCCGTGGAACAGGGTTCGCCCGGCGGGCACGCGCGTGCCGGGCAGCGTCAGCGCGAGCACGTCGTCGTCGCGCACCGCCCGGTTCGCCTCGTCGAGCCTGCGGCGGGCGTCGTCGACGCGCTGCCCGTGGGTGTCGTCGGTGCGGCCCGCGGATTCCTGCGCGCGCCGCTTGCGCGCCCCGGCGAGGATCTTCGGCAGCCCGGCGGAATCGGCGTTGCGGGCCGCGTTGCTCGCCCGCCGGTCGGCGCGTTCGCGGGCCTGCTGCCGTTCCCGCTTCTCGCGCTTGAGCTCTTGTTCGGCGTTGCGCACGTTGCGCTCGGCCACGTCGCGTTCGGCGAGCCGCGCCTGTTCGTAGGCGGTGAAGTTCCCGCCGTACCAGCGGATCTCGCCGCGGTCGAGCTCGGCGATGCGGTCCATCCGGTCCAGCAGTTCCCGGTCGTGGCTGACCAGCAGCAGGCAGCCGCCGAACTCGGCCAGCACCCGGTGCAGCCGGTCGCGCGCGTCCCGGTCGAGGTTGTTCGTCGGCTCGTCCAGCAGCAGCACGTCCGGCCGCTTGAGCAGTTGCGCGGCGAGCCCGATCGCCACCGCCTGCCCGCCGCTGCAGGTGCGCAGCGTCCGGTCCAGCGCGATGTCGCCGAGCCCGAGGCGCCCCAGCTCGGCGCGGGCGCGTTCCTCGACGTCCCAGTCGGAGCCGACGACCGCGAAGTGCGCCTCGTCCACGTCCCCGGCCTCGATGGCCCGCAGCGCGCGCAGCACCGGCGCGATCTCCAGCACGTCCGCGACGGTGCGATCACCGCGCAACGGCAGCGTCTGCGGCAGGTAGCCGACCACGCCGTGCGCGGTCGCCGTGCCCGAGCGCGGCGCGAGCTCCCCGGCGATCAACCGCAGCAACGTGCTCTTGCCCGCGCCGTTCGGCGCGACCAGCCCGGTGCGGCCCGGGCCCGCCGTGCACGACAGGTCGTCGAACACCGGCGTGTCGTCCGGCCAGGAGAAGGTGAGGTGGGAACAGGTGATCAACGCATCGGCCATGGTGAGCTCTCCCGCGTCAGGCGGGCGCACCGCGGTCGTGCTCCCGATCACGCGAACACCGGCGGACCAAGGGAGAACCGGTGAATCGGCGGAGCACTGGGCAGCGGCCCGAGGAACGAACAGTGGTGGGATACGACGACGCGCCCTCCGAACCACCCGGATCCGGGCAGCGGAGGCGCACGGCACTCCGAGCTCACCCGGAGATGTCGTCCTCGCTCACCACGTCGACCACTCCTTCACCACCGGCCGCGACCCGGCCACCGACCAGCACCGTAACAGCGCCCCACCCCAAGACAAACCGATTTTCGCCGGTGGAGGCGCGCCCGGGGTAAGCCCCGCGTGTACGGGGCTTACCATCGAATGCGCTGACCGTGGGGAGTGCGCGACGCTCTCAAGAGCCGGGCGTTCGAATGCACGCCACGTGAACTTGCCGTGGTGCACGCTGTCGAGCACATCAACGACCTTCGCATCCCGCCAGGTAACCGACTCGAACAGCTCAGCATCCGCGTCAAACAGCAGTGGCGCATCTGCTTCACCTGGCACGGCGGCGACGTCCACGATGTCGAGATCGTCGACTACCACTGACAGGAGGGCCAGGATGAACACCGACACCACCATGGACCCGGTTCACCCCGGCGAGATCCTCAACGAAGAGTTCCTCCAGCCCCTCGGCATCAGTCAGTACCGGCTCGCCAAGGACATCGGCGTCCCCGCCCGGCGGATCAACGAGATCGTGCACGGCGACCGCGGCATCACCGCGAACACCGCGCTTCGGCTGGCCCGCTACCTCGGCACCAGCGAGAGGTTCTTCCTCAACCTCCAGGAGCACTACGACCTGGAGATCGAGAAGGACCGGCTCGGGGAAGAGCTCGATCGGATCACGCCGCTCGCCAACGTCGGCTGACGACGAGACGAAACCCGCGCACCATCCTTCGGATCGAGACGGGGCGCAGGTCACCCTGAATGCGCGAGGCTTACTCGCGGCCGAACCCGTTCACCACCCGGTACCGGGGAAGAACCCCGCGTGCGCGGGGCTTACCGCGGGGAGTTTCCGCAGTCCATCGAGTACTCGGGACCATCCCCGTCCCCGCGTGCGTGGGGCTTACTCGGCAACGCCGACGACCGGTTCATCCTCCGCAGGTCCATCCCCGCGTGCACGGGGCTTAAGAACTGCTAACAGAAGGTTTGGGTGCGTCGGTGTTGGATGAGGCAGGTGGTGAGTTGGAGGAGGCTGTCGTGGATG